>HF985518.1:0-3275 GCA_000432015.1 Clostridium sp. CAG:1024
TCTGGGATTTACCCAGTACCACGTGCCCGGGGTGCTTCCAGGTGCGGCCACATAGACGTCAAACCAAGTATCTTGGTTTACGTCGGTGCGGAAGTAAAACAAGTTGGTGTATGTGTTGCTTTGTCTCTGGCATAGTCTGTACCCGTAATATCCACCGGTAGGGCTTACTGTTCCATTTCCTGTCCCGCTGCCGGTAATACGGGTACTTGAACCAAGTCTGGAATACATACTGTCCCAAGTTTGATATCCTACAATGCCGTCCTGTTCAGAGGGCAAAAACTCGCTGTTGCGCTGATATTTGATCACGGCAGACCTCGTGCCGGAGCCAAAGATGCCGTCTACATTGATCTGTGAGGGATTGTAGTATTTGGCCACGGTTTGCAGTGCCCGGACATAGTCGTTCTGGGCTCCTTCCTGTTGTTGGGGAAACCCGGACCAGTCTGCAGCATAGGAGACCGCGCACAACGCAAAAACCAGGACAAGCACGGCCATACAGGAAAGCACGCGTTTCATAATACGTCCCATAGTATTCTCCTTTCAGATTTACGGTTGCGGTTTTGTTCCTAATCTGCTACAGTACTGGTGCTCCTGCGTGTCATCATCGCCTTTGGGCGATGAACGTGCCCACTCACGATTTGCAGGAGCTTTTTACTTGTGCGCAATCATACGCACCACCTCCCAGCTCCTTTCTCTCCCTGCGGCACAGCCGACGCAAACCTCACGCCTTGACCATCGTCATCACGCCGGCGTCCATCTCGCACACGGTATCGCAAAGCGTTTCAATATCCTGAATGTTGTGGCTTGCCAGAAGGATGGTCCGGCCGTCCGTCGCAAGGGACTTGAACAGCGCACGCATTTCCGCAACGCCGTGCTTGTCCAGTCCGTTCATGGGTTCGTCAAGAATCATCAGGCTCGGTTCCTCCATAATCGCCTGAGCGATGCCCAGCCGTTGCCGCATGCCGAGGGAATACTTCCCCACCGGCTTTGTGGAAAGCGGATCGAGCCCAACCCGGCGAATCGTATCCGCCACCTGTTTCAGCCCGATCTTTTTGCGCAGACCGGCCAGGATTTCAAGATTTTTCAGGCCGGACAGCTGGGGCAGAAAGCCGGGCGATTCGATAATGATTCCAATATCGGCGGGAAAGTCCACGTCCCATCCAATCTCCTTCCCGTCCACGAAAACCCGGCCCGACGTGGGCTGCAAAAACCCGCAAATGCATTTGAACATGACGGTTTTGCCGGAGCCGTTGTTGCCCACGACCCCGTGGATTTTTCCCCGCTCAAAATCACGGCTTACGCCCTTGAGCACCGTGTCCTGACCAAAGGTCTTGGTCAGCTCCTGTAATTGAATCGCAATCTCTTTCATTCGTCTATCCCCGCAAAATGGAAGTTGTAGCGTTTGATTGCCCGCAATGTCAGCAGATACAGCAGGCAAACCGCAAGGCCAAACAGCGCAAAGGTATGCCAGGGCCTTGGAAGCAGATCATAGCCGAAATTGTGCATATGGTAGGTTGCGTGGTTGAGGGGCGAAATCCAGCCCACCGCAACATTGGCTTTATACATCAATTCGTCCGGCAGATTGAATAGCTGCCGGAAAAGCTGGGGGTTGAGCAAAAAGCCGAACAGGTTCAGGGCAAAGGCGCCCACGATGCCCGCCGCCCTGCCGCGCCGGATATTCAGATAGAGCATGAGGAACACCATGAGGAGCGTATACAGCAGCATGAGCAGCAGGATCGTGCCGGCACAGGGATAGGGCCGGCTCATCTCCAGCGTCTTAACCAGCGCGGGCAACGCCACCGCCTTCCCCGCGCCGGAGTAGCCGAGGATCGCCGCCGTTTCCGACCACATATTGCCGATAAAGCTGTTGCCCATGCAGATCAGGCTGGTTGCCGCGAAAATGAACAGAATGTACAGGACGGTGGACAAAACGGCATAGACCGCTTGCCCCATGAGCCAGGTTCTTCTTCGCATCCGAATCAGATAATACGGCACGCCCGCCCCGAGAAAGGGCATATCCACAAACAGCAGAATCAGCAGCAGCGAAACCAGCAGCACCGAGTTGGCATCGCCAAAGGTCCAGACAAAGGGCTCGAAGGCCTGCATGGTGGTCTCCATCTCGTAGGCAAAGGCGGCGGCCTTGTCCGACAGCAGAAAGCACAGGATGAAGGCCAGCGCGAAGGTAAGGCCGATGCGCGCGTTGCTGCGCCACATGCGGAAGTTGTACCGCACGACGGAGCCGATTTGCCGCAGCTCCCGCAGGGGGCCGGTCTCCCGCGCGGGACGAAACGGCCGGTCCAGCACCCGCTGCCTGCTCGGAAGATATACCCGGAGCTGCCGCCTTGCATTGTCATCGCGAAGATGCTTCTGCGCAACGATGTAAAACCCCAGCATGACGGCAATCAGCAGCGTAAGGACTGTAATCGCCGCGCTCCATCCGCCAAAGGGCCATTTCCCGGTGAGGGTCAGGTAGTTTTGCGGGTTCAGCATAAAAATGCTGCGGGCGTACCGCTCCTGCAGGATAATCAGCACATAATAGAGAATGAACGGCGCGGAATAGGCCATGTAGGCGTTCATGGTGACGGTGGAGAGCAGCATGCCCAGCATGGCCCAGAGCGCGCCCGCCAGGCCGAACAGGCCGAGCTTGCCCAAAAGCTCCGGAAGCTGGGACTCCACCGGCGCGCCGGAGAAGGTCTCTACCGGAATGACCAGCAGAATCACAACGACATAGCCAAGGAAAATGCCGATTGCGAGCGTCAGAAAGCCGGAAACGGCGCAGGCCAGCTCCTTGCTCCAAATATATTTTGTTACGGTGGTTCTTGGCAGCACCTGCTTGAGGTATCCGCTTTTGACGTCCTCAACAAAAGCGCCGGAAAAGGGAATGGCCGCCAATATGGGCGCGGCAAACAGAATCGGCTCCCCTGCCAGCGCCCGGACAAGGATGCCCTGATGCGCCCAGAGGGCCGTGGCGGGCGGCCTCATCTGATATATTTTGAGAATTTCTGAAAAGGCGCCGAACAGGACGCACAGCGTTACGCCGAGAAGGGAGAGGGCAAAGGGTTTGCCAAAAACACGATTCATGTCGGAAGATAAGACCTGCAAGGCATGCCTCCTTTTTCTCAATACCGCATAAGCCAGTTATGCCGGCAGCGGAAAGGGATACGGAAGTCCGGATTGCATCGTCAGCGCTGGTTTTACAGGATCATTCTAACATTTCCCCATCGTGCCGGCAACGTTCGGCACAGAATCTTCACATTTGCGGAGAAGGGACGGGCCAG
>HF985518.1:3389-8063 GCA_000432015.1 Clostridium sp. CAG:1024
CATGGAAAAGCTACCCCGCCGCCCCGGCGTTCTTCTTTGCAGGGCTTAGTAGCCCAGGCTGCGGTCAATCACGCTGCCATCGATGGCGTTCAGCGTCAGAAAGCAGTGCCCCGGAATATCCTGCGTATAGCAATTGTTCTCGTCCAGCAGGTAGCCCCCAGGTTGCTGCTCACGATAATGATTTGTTTCATACCCATAACAGTTCCAGGCGGGAACAAGCATTTGGTCCCCCGTATCCTTTTCTCTTAATTTTATATAGCCGAGAACGATTCGGTTAATGATGATGTCTCTGCGGATGATCGCGGGATCCTCTGCCGCATATTCGATCTGCATGGCAAGCATTTTGCCAATCCGCTCCTGAACGATGGAAAAGTCCAGCAATCCGACGTTTTCGTTGATCGTATGCAATTCTTTGTACGGCGATGACCAGTAAAACTCGCTTACCCCACGACCGTTCACAACAACGCGGATATACTCGGTCGGCCAGTACCGTTCAAACGGAATTTCTGCGCTGTAGCTGTTTGCCTGATACAGAACGTTGATGCCATTGAGGTTTTTCGTAAAATAGAGAACATAGCATTGGGAATAATCGAAGATTGTTTTTGCTCCCTGATCGGTTTCTTCATTAAACTGGTTTGCAGAGCAGCAGAGAAAAACGCTCATGTCGGTAATTCCGATTGAAGCGAGGAATTCTCTTGCCACCGCCTCTGCTTCCGATACTGTCATGGCACAGTTTTTCAGTCCCTCAACCTGCGAGCTGAGCGTTGCGTTTTGCGCAAGGCTTTCCCGCAAATTGTAATATGTGATTGACTGATTATTGAAAGGCGCCGTCTCATTCCTGAAAAAAACGAAGCTTTGAACGCGCACATCGTTTTCCTTTGTGATGCCGTTGATTTCAACAAAGCGGGCGATATCAGGCTCGTCGGTATCCTGAACCTTTACGCCATAGGCCTCGTCCGCCCTTGTGAAAACATATTCCAGCGGTCGATCCCGCTTGTCCTCCGGCGCGTCCTCCAGCCTTTTCTGCCATGCCGCAATTGCTTTTTCATATTCTTCAAGGCGTCTGTCATATTCTTCCGAGCCCTCTTTATAGGACTGATGAAAGCTCGACTGGGGATTCTCAATGTTTTCCGTGATATTTGCGATAAACCGAAGAATTTCTTTCTTTGTATACGCAACCCTTCCATCGTATACGGAACGCCCGTCAGCCAGTTTTTCAACAATACGCTCTGCCAGTTCAGCGGTTATTTCCGCAGGGGCTACCCTGATTACGGGAAAGCTTGTCACATTTGGCACAAGGATATCCGCATCAATCGCAATGTTCACATCTTCCGTGATGCCCGGTATCGATGCGGTCCATGCCGGCGGAGCCTCGTATGTTGCCGCCGGACATGGCGCTGCGTGGATGATCGTCTTCAGGGAATCGTCGCCCTTGTATGTCACGATTTCATTTTTGGGGGTAGGCTGGCAAGCAATGGAAACGCACCCCAGCAGCACTGCAGCAATACAGGCGCCTATGTTGGCCAAACCAGTCTTTTTCATCTCAACCTCCTGCAACATTTTCATATTGGGGCCGTCCAAAATGGCAGCCCCAACACCTGTATCTGCCGGTTTTACCAGGTCGCTGTAAACCACATTCCAGTGTTTCCGTCAAGCGCATACCATGTGCCAGAAGACGCGCGCTCAAGACGATAATCGCTGGTTACATTGTGTCCGTTTATCGTCGAGCCATAGTCAATTCTGTATAATCCAAAGTAGTTCCCATAATAATAACCAACGACTCGTGCTTGCATACTTGACCAAGTATTCGACCCGACGATGCCATCTCTTGACAGCCCGTTTCTTTCCTGATAAGCAAGAACGGCAGTCTTTGTTGCGGGCCCAAAGTTTCCGTCGATATCAATGGCATTGCCTGTAAACGCACGCGCAATGCACTGTGCCAGCGCAGTATAGCTTCTCACGGTATTGTCTTTTCGCCGTTGCGGAAACTGCGACCAACTATTTGGCGTATTTGCGGCAAATGCAACGCTGGCAAAAGCTGCTACCAGAACGAACGCTAAAATCAAAGCGCTTATCTTTTTCATACGGCTCTTCATTTTTGCATCCTTTCTAAATGTATTGCATATCAGAGAGTTTGGGTTATAATAGACAAGTCCCTGCAAACGGTGTCACTTTTGTGACGGGGCTGGCTGGCTCATTGTTTACAGGGACACTTTTTTTGCACAATCATAGGCATCACCTCCTCTTTCCATATTCGCCCGCCCCGCGCCCGGGGGCATCGGGGAAACCTGCTTCTGAAAGCTCTCCCGGGAGCCTGTCCCCGGGAAAGGGGCGCGGCGCTCTGGGCCTCTGTAAAATAGACGATGGAACCCGGGGAAATGTGACATCCTTTTTAAAATTATTTTGTAACAGCGCAAAACCCCGCCATGGGCGGGAAATAAGCGCAGGGCGCTGCCGTATTCTGTTGCGGAAAAGGAATTATCGCGCGGGTGTGTACCAGGCGCGGGCATGGGGGAACAGTACGGGTGTCATTGTTGAAAAAGGAATTTCCTGCGGCCATGGGACGGGCCGCTGCAAGGATAAACTGCAAATGGTGGTTCAAGGCAAGCCTCCTCTCACAGAAAAGGATACGGAAGTTCGGATTGAATCGCCATCGGTAATTTTTCAATATCAATATCATATCCCCCTTGCGCCGTCAATATACGGCACAGAACTTTTACATTTTCCCATCATAGCGGCAACGTTCGGCACAGAACCTTCACATTTGCTGGGGGAGGGACGGGCCAGGCTTGCGGGAAAGCGGCCGGCCGGCCCGCAGGACGGGATAGCAGGGGAGGCGGGGCCTCCCGCCCCGTCCCCCCCCATCCGCAGCCGCCTCTCCGCCGCCATGAAAAAACTGCTCCGCCGCCCCGGCGTTCTTCTTTGCAGGGCTCAGCGGAATCGTAGCATAGAAAAACAACAGCATCCGTTAGGTTGGATGCGTCCTATCAATTATCTGTCCATTTATCGCGTTTATGGTCATGATGCTTTCGTTTTGTGCGCACGCCTCACGCCAGGCTCCCGTGTAAAGATCATAGTACCTCACATCTTTTTCAGAATCCTCAAGCACAATTAGCATCTCACGCCCATATGCTACGTAATCATACAGGTTTTCAATCGTCTCGGCATATCGCAGGGGTTGTGCATCGCCACATAATGCATGATAAACGGCTGCTATGTCTGTTGATTCTGCTGAATCGGGTGGTGACAGCGATGTTCCGTATGATTTGGTTGGCTATCTGACTGAAATTGATACTGGCAAAATAGACGCTGATTATATGAACAGCAGATTTGATAAATATCTGAGGCTCATACATCAGGACAATGCTTCTGCCGAAGCGCAGGAACAGGCACTGAATGAGTTACATAGGTTTGATGGCATACTTGATTTTTCTACCATCAGACTTCTGCCATTCATAATAGCATGAAGCGGGTATCAAGCAGCGACGATCTTCCAAATCGAGCATGAAGCCTGTTTCATCTGCAACAAACCGGATGGAATCCCCGACGGCTATGACTACTTCGTCAAGAAAAAGCAACAGTAACAGTTTATGCCCTGCCGCATAAGGCGGGGCAATTACATAGCAAAGGAGGATGATGCTTATGAAACTGGCGGAAACAATGTGAAAAGCAAACCCTTTATCTTGAAATCCATACACGATTGCAAAGTAAATGTTGTGTTTAGTGATGTACCCTCAAACAATTTGAAGGAAACAATCATGGGCATTCTTTCAACGGTACAAGAAGATAAACTGCAATGCGTTTTGCATCAATATGAATAAGTAGTACAGCATAACTAACGTCCGCACCTTTGCAAATCTAAATCTCTTAAATTACCATAGGGATGCAGAAGTGATCTGCACCCGCACATTGACAACCGCATACTCAATCAGTGCAATCCTGTGTAAAGCATGAAAGGAAAACACATGAAAAGAATCCATACGTTATACAGGGTATCCACCAAGAAGCAAGTGGATAAGGAGAAGAATGATATACCCATGCAGCGATTGGCCTGCAAAGAGTTCGCCGAACAGCAGGGGTGGGTCATAACGCGAGAGTTTGAGGAAAAGGGCGTGTCGGGGTTTAAGGTTTCTGCAAATAACCGCGATGCAATCCAAGACCTAAAAGAAGCCGCGATTAAGCATGAATTTGATGTTTTGCTTGTATTCATGTTTGACAGGATTGGAAGGATTGACGATGAAACTCCATTCGTTGTGGAGTGGTTTGTAAAGCACGGAATTGAAGTATGGAGCGTTAAAGAAGGCGAACAACGCTTTGATAGTCATGTTGACAAACTGACAAACTACATTCGTTTTTGGCAAGCATCCGGCGAAAGTGAAAAAACGTCCATGCGTATTAAAACCCGAAAATGGAGCAATACGGAAATCAGCAAAAAAATGGCTATTTAAGTTAAGCCAGCTTTTGATAATGGGCTTTCTCCCTCCTTATTCCGGTTTGTAACCCTTACACTGGTAGAGCATGCGGCTGTTAACTGGTTCGGAGCCGAGCGCTGCCTGCGGCAGATACAGCGAGGCGGAGAACGGGCAGGGACAGCGAGCATTGCAAGCGTCTGCGCGCGCAATGCGACCATGTCCCAACCTGCGGTCGTTGGTTCGAGTCCAACAGGGGGAGCCA
>HF985519.1 GCA_000432015.1 Clostridium sp. CAG:1024
CATGGTCTGTTTCTTTTCTGCCTCGTTTCGCTTGCGTTTGGCGGAAGTCCATAGAAGCGCGAACGGGCTGTACAGTATTGAAATGATGGGAGGGTTTGATGGATAGCACTTACTTGTTCTTGCTCGCCATTCTCATTCTTGTGATCATCCATCGGATCGCAGTGCAAAGGAGAGCGGCAGCAGTCAGACATATTTTGAATCGTAAAAAGCAATGCAAGGAGAACAGCGCAATGAAGGAATTAGCAAAGCAGTTTATCGGAAAAGAGTGCATGATCTATACCATCGCTTCCAATGACAGCAATATCCAGGGCGTCATAAGAGAAATTGGCGACGGCGGGATGCTCATTGAGAAGACCGCGGGCGAAAAGGAGATCATCAACCTTGATTTTATCACCCGTATCAGAGAGTACCCCAGAAAGAAGAACGGAAAGAAAAAGGGCATCGTACTGGATTGAGTGAAGCGCTGCGGCCGGAAAGGCGAACATAGAGGACATTCCTACCCGCTGAACAAGAACACGAGCGAATGCCGCCCGAAGCGGACGCCGGGCAAGCGCAGTTTATTCGTATCAACCAACGGTTCCTGTTCGGCAGCGTTCTGCGGCGATAGACTGGACGCAGAAAGGAGTTGCTCCCCATGGATCAGGTGAAGATCGGAAGGTTCATCGCATCCTGCCGAAAGGAGCGAGGCTTCGCACAAGCCGTTCTTGCAGAAAAGCTTGGCATCACGGACCGCGCCGTATCCAAATGGGAAACCGGACGAAGTCTGCCGGATGCAGCCGTTATGCCGGAATTATGTGACCTGCTGAAAATCGATCTCAGCGAGCTTTTCAGTGGGGAGCGGATCGCTATGGAAAACTACAAGGATACTTCGGACGCTTTACTTTTGGAGATGAAGCGGCAGGAGGAGTCATCAAACCAGCGGATCCTGCATCTGGAGAAACTTTTGATCTTGATGACAATCGCCGTATCGCTCACAATGATGCTTGTCGGGTGTTATCTTGCGAGAAACGAGCTTGTCCTCGGGATCGCCTTGCTGACAGTCGGAGCTGCGGCAGTCTTTGCGGCTTGCTTTGTGGGCGTCAAGATCGAGCACGATACCGGATACTATGAATGCCCCGTATGCAAAACCAGATATGTACCGACCATGAAAGCCGTTGTCATGGCGCTGCACAGCGGCACGTCAAGAAGGATGAAATGCCCATACTGCGGATGCAGCTCGTACCATAAGAAGGTTCTAACAAAGTAACGCATCGCGCCCATCCTTCGTCAGCCGCATTTGCTTCAATGCAGAACGGTGCGCCGCGCCGACTCCGGAAAGAAGCGCACAAAGTTTTAACACCCTCTTTACATAGAGTGTGCTATACTATAGCCGTTTCGATTACATGTAAGGAGGACTGTATGTCCGCATTATTCTCAAATGTCTCACAACTGAACTGGCAGCAGGTCGTCATGTGGTGTATCGGCGGCCTGCTGATCTACCTCGCCATCCGTAAAGACATGGAGCCGACGCTGCTTCTCCCGCTCGGATTCGGCGCGATCCTTGTCAATCTGCCCATGTCCGGCGCCGTCACGCAGGTGTACGACGGCATCGCGGAGATCGGCGTTATCGACATGCTGTTCGACGCCGGTATCGCGAACGAACTGTTCCCGCTGCTGCTCTTTGTTGGGATCGGCGCAATGATCGATTTTGAGCCGCTGCTGACGAACCCAAAGCTCATGATCTTCGGCGCGGCGGCGCAGTTCGGCATCTTCTTCACGCTGAGCCTTGCCGCGCTCTTCGGGTTCGACCTCAAAGACGCCGCTTCCATCGCGATCATTGGCGCGGCGGACGGCCCGACCTCTATTTTCGTAGCCAACTACTTCCATTCCAAATACATCGGCGCGATCATGGTGGCAGCATATTCCTATATGGCGCTTGTCCCTGTGGTGCAGCCGCCTGTCATCAAGCTGCTCACGACGAAGCAGGAGCGGCGCATTCGCATGGTCTATCAGCAGAGATCCGTCTCGAAGATCACGAAGATTTTGTTCCCGATCGCGATCACTGTCATTACGGGCATTGTTTCCCCGCGCAGCGTTGCACTGATCGGCTTCCTGATGTTCGGGAATCTGATCCGCGAGTGCGGCGTGCTGGATTCTCTGTCCGAAACAGCGCAGAAGGTGCTCGCAAACCTCGTCACGCTGTTCCTTGGAATCACGATTGCGACCAAGATGCAGGCGCAGTACTTTTTGACCGCCGAGACGCTCCTCATCCTGGGGCTCGGCCTTGTCGCGTTCGTTTTTGATACGGCGGGCGGCGTCATCTTTGCGAAGATCCTGAATCTGTTCCTGCCGAAAGACAGCAAGATCAACCCCATGATTGGCGCTGCCGGTATCTCTGCATTCCCGATGTCGGCGCGTGTCGTGCATAAGCTGGGCCGCGCGGAGGATCCGCAGAACTTCCTGCTCATGCCGGCGGTCGGCGTCAATGTTTCCGGTCAGATCGCATCCGTCATTGCGGGCGGCCTGATCCTGAATCTGCTCGGATAAGGGGGGGGTAAAGCATGTCTTTGAATTTCAGCGCATTTCTTAGCACGCTTCCCATTATGGGGAAGGGCATGGCGGGCATCTTTATCGTGACTGCCGTGATCATCCTTTGCATGGCTCTGCTTGGCAAACTCACCGGAAAACGGGAGAAGAAGTGACAAGCTCTTGATTCCTGTTTTCTTTGTTTCGTCTAAAAAGACGGGGTACGATTTCTTTTCTTGA
>HF985520.1:0-3531 GCA_000432015.1 Clostridium sp. CAG:1024
CAACTCGTTTTTTACCCGATCGGGCACGAGAAACCGATCCTGCTCACGCGCGGGAAGGGTATCCAGCTCGCGCATCAGCTGCTCCGCACTGTTTTCCGGCAGGAAGATTTGAGCCACGTTCAGCGAATCGCCCGGCAGGCCGACGATCAGCTCCCGGTCCAAAATGTTGATCGGGATTTCATGGAGCACGGCTTCCAGTATGTGGGCCCGCTGCAGGAGGCGGTTTTCCCCCTGGTGTGCGATGAAGGCGCCTTTGGCAATCATGCTCCGGTCGGCCCGCAGGGCAGGGGGTGTGTTGAGCACCTGTTCTTTCAGGTATTTTACCCGTTCGGTAATGGGAAACATGTTTCTCGCCTCACTTAAGCAGTTCTTGATAAATCTTGGATACCCGCGCACGATCCAGCGGGACAAATGCATTTGCCATCAGACGCCCCTGGTTTTCCATGACGGAATCGGTAAACTCGTCCAGATCCTCTTGCGTGACGCCATACTCGCAGAGCGGCCGGCGCGGCAGGATCCGGTTGAGCAGCGCCTCCAGCGCGCACCATGTCTCCGCGGGCGCGCAGCTCAGGGCGGCCGAGAGGCGTCCGGTCAACGTCCCCATTTCGCCGCCGCTTTGCAGTTCCAGGTAGTTGCGCATGACCCCCATGAACAGCGCATAGTTCGATTCCCCATGGGCAATATGATATTTTGCCCCAAGCGGGTAGCTGAGCGCATGGACCGCGGCGCAGCCGGCGTTGCCGAAGGAAATGCCGGCCATGGTGCTGGCGATGAGAAAATCGCCCAACAGCGGCGTCCGCGCTTCCTCCCCGTCGCGGGCAATGACGCGATACCCCGCCAGAATCGTCGCAATCGCCTGGTAAGCGTATGCCTTGCTGAACGGGGTCGCTTTGGGGGAAAGCGCCGATTCCACGACATGGATCAACGCATCCAGAGAGCTGGTCGCAAAGAAGCGATAGGGCAGCCCCTTGACCAGATCCGGTACCAGCGCGACCATGTCCGGATACAGCGCGTCATGTGCCAGCCCCTTTTTTGTGCCAAGCGAAACGAGGGAGAGAACGGAAACGTTCGTGACTTCGCTTCCCGTCCCGCAGGTGGTTGGAACCGCAATGAGCGGACAGGCCTTTTCCGGGACCGCTTCGCCGGCATACAGCGCCGCGACCTGGTCGCAGTTTTTTAGGGCGAGCAGTTTGGCAAGGTCAAGGATCGTACCGCCGCCAATGGCAATGATGCGGCCGTGCGGACACGCCGCATCCGCCAGTAAAGCGCGAAACATGTCATCCGACGGTTCGCCGCTGCCGTACCGTTCCTGATACAGTACGGGACAGGGGAGCCGCATGGATTCAAAATGTGGGCGGAAAATATATTCATTGGTTAGGATGAGGTCATCTCCCGTGATGCCCAGGTCTGAAACGAACTGGGCGCAGTCGTCGTATTGCCGGATGGCGGGACGGATACGGAATTCTTGCATATTGGCTTCCTCCTGCGCTACAGATTTAAAATGTCTTTGGCATTGCCGCCGAGGATCATCGATCGGGCCACCGGGTCCTTGACGATAAAGCGGATCGTGCTCAACTCCTGGCCCATGGAGCCGTAGAGCCCGTCGGAGGCAAAGAACAGCTTTTCGGGGCCAAGCGCCTCGTAGGCATCCGCGATATGGCGCGGGAAAGCCCCCGCTGTAATCAAATACAGGTTTTTGGTCCGTTTACAGCAACGGATGGCGGCTTCGTGCATGTTGGGCGAGCCGATGTGCGACATCAAAACCGGCACGTCGGGGAAGCTCCGGGCCATTTCCTCCCACTTATTGGGGATGCTGAACAGGTCTGACATGGCGTGCGCGATTACGAAGCCGCCATGGCGGCTGATGATGGAGAACAGTGGGTCCATCAGCCCATGCCGTTCGGCGGAGAGGCCGAAACGCAGGCAGTTGAATTTCACGCCGCGAAATCCATATGCCGAGAAGCATTTTTCCAGCTCCTGTTCGGCATCCGGGTGCCAGGGATTTGCCATACCGATCCCGATCAGCCGGTCCGGATAGGCCTGGACCGAGCGAAAGGTCGCCGCATTGTCCGGCCATTCGGATTGGCAGATTGCGACGGAGCGGGATACGTTGTGGCGATCCATGACCGCAATGAGCGCCCGATCGGTATAATCGGAGCCGTTTCCCTTTTTATAGCCAATGTTCACCAGCATATCGACGATCATGTTTGCGCTCCTTTACAGCCGAAACAGGCGGATGGCGTTGCCGCCCAGCATCAGTTGCTGCCTTGCCGGGTCGGACTCGATCAGGCGAATCTTTTCAATCTCCAACTCAAAGTAGCTCGCAACCGGCGTACCGGAGCCGAGCAGGAGTTTTTCGGGGCCCGCGGTGTTGACGGCACGCATCAGATTCTGCTTCATTGCCGCCGTCGGGTCAAGATAGATGTTGTCGTATCGCTTTGCAATGCTGATCGCCGACGACGCTTCATAGTTATACCCCATATAGCCGATGATAACGGGAACGCTCGGGAAAGCCTCCGCCAGATCCTGGAAGAGGATCGGCGCACAGCAGACATCGGCTGTGCCATAGATCCAGACGGGCGTTTCAAATGCGGCACATACCTGCATCAGGGGGGACAGCAGCGCAAGGTCGTCCACCGAAAAACCGTGCGCAAGCGGTTCGAGCCGGAGGGAACAGAACCCCTGCTCGATGGCTCTGCGATAGGAGGCTTCGGCCTGCTTTTGATGGGGGTTGATCAGGAACATGCCGCTCAGCCGGTCCGGGTGCGCGTGAATCGCTTCCAGTACAACTGCATTTTCATCCTGCGTGGGGAAGCAGGAGATGACTGCGCGATCCACACCGGCGGCATCCATCTCGCGCAACAGTAAATCGGCCGACCTGAAGGACCGCAAAGGCCGGGTGCCGATCCTGTTGTTGATGTCGATAATCATTGTCAAATCTCCTTTCCCGGGCTGACCAATATTATAGCACACATTCAAACATTTTCATACCATTTTCCAGGGCTGACCAATATTATAGCACACATTCAAACATTTTCATACCATTAAAAACAAATTCCGGGGAGATATTTCAAAAATAGTTGGAATGAACGTCCATTACAGGGCGCAAAAATTCCGAAACGTGGTTGACACTGGGGAATAACCATGCTATTTTATACAAAACAGGTGATATTCTTTGCCGAACAATGGGATCGGAATCGAATTTTCTACAACAAACGAAAGGATGCAGCATCATGTATCAGAAACATACCTGTGTTGTAAATGCTTCCGGCCTGCACGCCCGGCCGGCGACCGGTTTTGTGAATTGCGCCAAGCAGTATCAGTCGCAGATTACCGTTGAAAACGAAAATACGGGGAAGAGCGCGGACGCAAAATCGGTTTTGCGCCTGATGACGCTTGCCCTGGTAAAGGGTACGCCCGTGACCGTCCGCGCAGAGGGGGAAGACGAACAGCGGGCCGTGGATGAGTTGGTCGCATTTATTGAAGCGGGCGCCGGTGAATGAGGCGTTGAAGGGACGCTAAGTCGATCCA
>HF985520.1:3565-4044 GCA_000432015.1 Clostridium sp. CAG:1024
GACCCGCGGCGGCGGCCCACGGCATGAGCCGCCAGTTGTACCGACAGGACGGGGTTGCTAATCTTGCAGATGATGGACGACAAGGGAAACAGGCATATCGACCTGCATATTCACAGCCGCTACAGCCCCGATGGGGAGAGCGCGCCCGCAATGCTGGTGGAACGGTGTAAAAACGCCGGGATAACCTGTATGGCGATCGCGGATCACAATACCGTGCAGGGGGTGCCGGAGGCGATGGCGGCGGCGGCGCATCTGGGGGTTCGATGTATCCCGGCGATTGAAATCGACTGCCGCTGGAGCGGTATGGATTTTCACGTCCTCGGTTACGGCATCGATCCGACCTGTTCGGCATTCAGCCGGCTGGGCGACGCCTATCTGGCGCAGGAGTTGGCCAACAACGCACGCAAGCTCGAGCTGGTCAATGCGCTTGGCTTTTGCCTTTCTCCCGCGGATATGGCGGGCGGGGGCGGCGGGGGCCA
>HF985520.1:4066-4307 GCA_000432015.1 Clostridium sp. CAG:1024
CCTATACGGGCGAGTCGTTTGCCGAGGCGCTTTTGAAGGCCCCGCGGTACCTGTCAAACCCGCTGCTGGCGCCCTATCGCAGCGGAAACGTGCGCGGCGACAATCCCTATGTCAACTTTTACTGGGATTTCTTTGCGCGGGGCAAGCCGTGCTACGTGGAGATAGTGCTCCCAACGATGGAGGAGATCGTTGGCCTGATCCATGAACATGGCGGCGCCGCCGTTCTGGCGCACCCCGGGAA
>HF985521.1:0-192 GCA_000432015.1 Clostridium sp. CAG:1024
GAAAAGAAATCGTCCCCCTTTAGAAGAAAAGAAAAACGTCCCCTTCAACGTTCTTCCCCCTGAAAAAGTCACTTGTGATACGTTTCGCCGCGGAGGATTTTGAACGCGCGAAAGATCTGCTCGAGCAAAACGATCCGCGCGATGCGATGCGGAAACGTCATGTCGGAAAGCGACAGCGTCTCATTCGCCCGC
>HF985521.1:225-2083 GCA_000432015.1 Clostridium sp. CAG:1024
GTCCGATAAGCCCAGCGACCCGCCGATCACAAAGGTCAGGCGCTGCTTTCCCTCGGCGGCGAGCATGTCAATGCGCTTCGCAAAGCCCTGCGACGTGTACTTTTTTCCGCCGATCACAAGCGCGATCACATGCTCTTTCGCGTCGATGCGGGCAAGCAGCCGCTCACCCTCGCGTTCCGTCGCCCGGCGTTCCTCGGCGCGCGACATGCTGTCCGGTGTTTTTTCATCCGCGACCTCCGCGATCTCTATCGACGCAAAGCGCGACAGCCGCTTTTCATACTCTGCCGACGCCTCCACCAGATAGCGTTCCTTCATTTTTCCCACGCAGGCGATCTTAATCTGCACGTCCGCTCCTCCCGCTATGCGATCTCGACCGGCGCGAGCGGCCTGTCGCGCAGCGCGACGCAGAGCTGCAAGTCCTCCACGCCCGCCGCGCGCAGGACGGCCTCCACCGTGACACGCGCAAGCTCCGGCGTATTGTTCTCCTTCGATAAATGACCGAGGATCACCCGCTTGACGCCCATGTCATGCAGACGCACGAGCGCTTGTCCGCAGTCCTCGTTGCACAGATGCCCCCGGCGGGACAGGATCCGCTGCTTGAGCGGATACGGATACGGCCCCGCAAGAAGCATATCCACATCGTGATTGGCCTCGATGAGCAGCAGATCGCTCCCCGCGGCGCGCTGCAGCAGTCGGTCGTCAATACAGCCGATGTCCGTCATGACGCTGAGCTTCTTTTCTTCCGCAAAGAAGCTGTAGCCGACGGCATGCGCAGCGTCGTGCGGTGCGGAGAAGGGAAGCACGCGCATCCCGCCCACGGCAAACTCGCGATCCGGCTCGAATACGCGCATACAGTCCACCGGGATCACGCCCACGGATGCAGGCATAGCGGCAAAGCAGTCCGCGTCCGCATAGACCGGGATATGGTACGTCCGTGCAAGAACGCCGACGCCCGCCACATGGTCCGAATGCTCATGCGTGACGAACACCGCGTCGATCGTGCGGATGGACACGCCGATCGCATCGAGCAGCTGCGACAGCCGCTTGCCCGTCGCGCCCGCGTCGATGAGGTATCTTTTTCCTGCGGCTTCAAGGAAGGCCGCGTTGCCGGATGAGCCGCTGATCAGCGGACAAAACTGCATGGTACTTCCGCTCCTTTTTCAGATCTGCCATATACGCACGGCGCGAAGCGCCTGTGCAAGCGTCAAAACAGCGGGGAACGGGTGCAGAATCCCTCCCCGCCGAGCATGCTTTTTCCGCTGCCGCGGATCATATAACGTGGAGAGCCCAAAGGAGCTTCACCAGCCAGATAATCCCGCCGAGCACGCCGAGCACCGCGGTCACGATGCTCCACGCAAGCGCGTTCTTCTTGGCGCGGCCGGCTTCTTCATAGCGGCCTGCGTCCACGAGCATACGGATCTTTGACGCGTATGCAACCGCGACAACGCCCGTCAGCGGGAAGAACAGCAGCGTGAGAAGAGTGGCCCAAACGACATATGCCGTTCCGCGGGAAACCGGCGCGGGAGCGCTCGGCTTCGGATACGTCGTTTGCGCGGGCGCGGGCTGCGACGCGGGAACAACGGACTGCGGCGCTGCGGGAATATCCTGCGCGGGCGTGGGCTGCGCGCCGTCCTGCGCGGCGATCGTGCCGCACGGAGCAGCGGCGCCGTTCGACTCGATGCGTGCGCCGCAGTTGCTGCAGAACTTGGCGTTTTCCTTTAACTGGGTTCCGCAATGCATGCAATACATGGAATGACCTCCGTTGGTTTTGTATCTTCTATTGTAGCAGACGGCGCTTCCGGATGCAACGCAAAGGGCATGACGCAGGACGCTTGAAAGGGGGGACGATTTCTTTTCT
>HF985522.1:0-2408 GCA_000432015.1 Clostridium sp. CAG:1024
AAATTCTTGTTGCGCACATCGGGCGCCTGCTCGCGCGCGGGCAGCTTTTTCGGGTTCATGTTGGGCATCAGTTTGCGCCTCCCCTCTGCTGTTGCAGTTCGATGTTCTTGAGATTGCAGGCGTGCTTTTCCATGCTCTGCTGCTCTTCCTTCTTATACATGCGGCTGCGCGAGATCGCCTCGTCCCAGTCGATGAGCTGGCCATCAAAGTCCGGGCCGTCCACGCAGGCAAACTTCATTTTTCCGTCCACCGTCACGCGGCAGCAGCCGCACATGCCCGTGCCGTCGATCATGATCGGGTTCATGGACACGATCGTCGGGATGTTATATTCCTTTGTGAGCTTGCACACGGCGCGCATCATCACGAGCGGGCCGATGGCGATGACATGATCGTATTTTACGCCCGCCTTGAGCTGCTCCTCGAGCGCGGTCGTGACAAAGCCCTGATGCCCGTTCGAGCCGTCGTCGGTCATGACATACAGGTTCGTGGAGGCGGCCTTCAGCTCGTCCATGAGGATCATGAGATCCGTACTGCGGAATCCGACGATGACGTCGACCTCCGCGCCCATTTCATGCAGCGCCTTGGCCTGCGGGTATGCGATCGCAACGCCGAGACCGCCGCCGATGACAGCCACGCGCTTCATGCCCTCAAGCTCCGATGCGCGGCCGAGCGGCCCGACGAAATCGAGCAGCGCGTCGCCCTCGTTCAGCAGGTCGAGCTTCTTTGTCGTATAGCCGACCTTCTGGAAAATGATCGTGACCGTTCCGCGCTCCTTGTCCGTGCCTGCGACGGTCAGCGGGATACGCTCGCCCTCTTCGTCGATGCGCAGAATGATGAACTGTCCGGGCAGCGCCTTTTTCGCGACTGCGGGCGCTTCGATCTCCATCAGCGTCACGGTGTCGTGCAGCGGACGCTTTGTTACGATACGAAACATTGTCAATCTCTCTCTCCTTTAACTCAGAATCAACCCTATTAGTATAGCCTGCTTCCATACGAAAAAGCAAGTCGGAATGGGTCTTGCTTTTCTTTCCGGAGCAAATCCCTTTCTTTTCTTTCTAGAAAGAAAGAAGCAAAAGAAAGTCGTTTGCGGGAAAGTTCTTCTTCGCCGCTCCAGCCGCTTTCACCAACCTGTTACACAAAACGGACGGTTCACATGAACCGTCCGTTTTATTTCGTTTCAAGCAAGACGTGCGGAAAAGCGTCTTTTCTCAGATTGATCGTCTATCCCGCAGTGTCTTTTGTTTCTTTTCTTCAAGAAAAGTTTAGAAGAAAAGGAAGGGGGGAAGCGTCGCCCTCAACCCACCGGAATGGGTTCGGGCTCCGGCGCGGGCATCGCCGTCTGCGAGTCCTTTGTGCCGCGGTCGATCGTCGGAACGTTCACGCGGCAGCCGTTCGGATAGAGGCGCATGAGGTCCTCAACGCTCGCCTCGACGATCTTCTTCGTGCTCAGATCCGCATAGACGCACTTGCCGTCGCCGACATAGAGCGTGGAAAGCAGGTCGTCGCTCGCGCCGCTTGCGCCGGTGAACACAAGCTCATGACCGGGAACCGCGTCCGTTGGCGTTTTGTCCGCCGAAAAACCGAGAACGGGCACGGAGCCGTAGCCGACGTCGCCGAACACCGGCTGAAACACGCAATGGAACAGGAAATGCAGCGAATAGTTGAGCTGCCCGCCGCCGAACTCCGATTCCTGAATGGGGTACTCCTTGCCGACATACGCCTTTGCGGCCTGCACCAGCAGCGCGAGCTCTTCCTCCGTCGCCTCGGTTTCAACGTGCTCGACGGATTCCGCTTCGAGCGTCGCTTCATCGAAGATGCGCCGCTTGCAGCCCTCCCAGCCGATGCCGTAGCGTTCAACGGCGGCGATCATGAGCGAGGGGTAGCACACCTGCACATAGTAGCAGGGTCCCTTGGCCGTGCGCAGGTATACGTCGCAGTACAGCTCCGTCTGCTCGCCGACAAAATAGACCTGGATGCCGTCCACATAGGAACGCTCCATATCGAAGGCGTCCGGGTTCCGATCGACGACGTTGCTGTCCGGATACAGGGACTCGATGCGCTCCTTCGCCTTTGCGTAAACGGCGGGGACGACGTCCTCCTCGAGCTTGTAGTCCTCCCAGCGGAAGCCGCTTATCAGATCATTCTGCTTCTGATTGTCGAGCACTGCGTCGAGACGCCTCGAAACGCTTTGCACCTCGCCCGTCGCAGCGTCCGCTCTGGCACTGAAAAGGGGCTTGCCGCCCGCCGCATCCGCGCTGCCGAAGTCCAGGCTGTAGAACGCGGCGCCCAATGCGTAGGCCGTGTACAGTACGTTGATCTCGCCCTCCGGCACGGCGTCGCCGAAGAAGGAGACCGCATCGCGGGCCGCGTTTGCGGCGGCCGTGATCGCGGAGGCCTCCGTGCCGTCC
>HF985522.1:2540-4236 GCA_000432015.1 Clostridium sp. CAG:1024
CCGCGCCGGATTCGGGTGGGAAGCTCTGTATCTCAACCGCCTTTGCGCCGCTGTCCGCTGCGACGGACCTCGGGCTGCACGCGGTGGTAAAGCATCCGGCGACCATCGCAAGGCAGAGGATCAGGGTCAAAATGAGAACGGGAACGTTCGTTTTCTGTTTCATAAAGGCTCCTTTCATGCGTTTCGCTGCCAGCCGCTTTGTATGGGCGCTCGCCATGGCGGGCGCTGGCTGGCGCTTGTAGGTGAACAGCGTGAGCAGGGTCACAAGGTAGGTGCGCTTCTCCTCCGGCCGGAGCATCCGGAGCACGCCCGCGTCGCAGGCGGTCTCCATATCGGCCTGCATTTCCGAAAAGGCGATGTGAACGAGCGGGTGGAACCAATAGACGCAGCGCAGAGCCGCAAGCAGCAGGAGCATCCGGTCGTCGCCGCGCCTGTTGTGCGTCAGCTCATGCAGCATGGCGTAGCGGGCGGCCTCGGCGTCGCCTGCAAGGCTGCGCGGCAGCACTACGAGCGCCGTGCCGCGGCTTCTGAGCAGCAGCGGCGAGATGCGCATATCCGTTACCGCAAGCCGGACGCGCCCCCGCGCCCCGACTGCTGCGCAGCAGGCGCGGAATTGCCGCTGCAAGGCCGTTGAGGGCCGGACGGCGTTCAGCGCCACATGCCGAAGGAAGCGTCTGCGCGAGCCGAACAGCCAAAGCGCAAGCCCGGTCGCGCCGAGCAGATATGCCGCAAACACGAGCGCCGTCACATCGACGGGCGAAGCCCTATCCTGCGGCGAAACGCCATCCCAAGCGTTCTGCGCCGTGCCGCCGTGCGCGCCGCCTGTCGGAACGCCCGCTCTGTACGGCAGCGCGGACGTGTCGAACACGGGCTGCCGCGCTACTCCCGTTTCAGCGTCTTGCTCCGCAGAGGCGGTCAAAGCTGCCTTCGGAAAGAGCGCGGTCAGATGCACGGGGCTTTCCGCCGTGACCGGCACGAGCAGGCGCAACACGAGCAGCAGCCAGAGCGCATACTGGACGCGCGGGGAGATGCGCCGCTTCAGCGCAAAGCGCAGCAGCAGGATCAGGCCGAACAGTACCGACGCATACAGAGAGGTCTCGACAAGCCGCGTCAGGATTGCGTTCATTTTGCGCCGTCCTCCTTTTCGATCAGGGTTTCCAGCAGTCCCAGCAGCTCCATGCGGTCCGCGGCGGAGAGATCGCCCTCGCGCACCATGCTGGCCACGAGCAGCTTGACCGAATCGGATTCGAGCTTTTTGAGCAGGCTGCGGCTTTCCTCCTCCACGCAGGCCTCGCGTGTCACGGCGGGCGCGTAGAATTTGTCGCGGCCGCGCTTTTCGGAGGTCACATAGCCCTTCTTTTCAAGAAGCACCATGTAGGATTGATAGGTCTTGTAGTTCCAGTCGGCCTTATCGCCGATGGCCTCGATCGTCTCGGACAGCGTGCGGGGCGAATGCTCCCAGAGCGCGTTCATGACGATCCATTCGTTGGGGTTCAGATTCGTTTTCATCCATACCTCCTATACAACCATGCGCATTGTTGTAATCTTGTGATTATAGTTATAATCCAAAATCAAAACGGAGTCAAGCATATGCGGGCGTTTTTACAATTTGGAAACAATTGGAGGAACGATTTCTCTTTAACAGTTACTTCTCTCCGCTCCTGTCGCTTTCACCAACCTGCTACACAAAACGGAC
>HF985523.1:0-9004 GCA_000432015.1 Clostridium sp. CAG:1024
TTTCAAGGCATGAAAAAAGACCGCAAACGCGGTCTTTTGGGCATTATTTCACTTGCTGGTAACTTGCAGAACATGGAAAAAAGCATTTTTTCAGGATGCTTTATCCTAACGAATCTATAACTTTTTCCGTTATTACTGACCTTTTCACTATAATTTCCGGCGGCTGCTTGCACTGCATATCAATTATAATCTGCCAGCTTATTGGCAATCCTTCCTGCCCTATGATGTCTTCTGCCATATCCATAATTGATTCGGCGCACGCCTTCAACTGCTTGATCCTGATGCCCCGGTGTGTATCCATGTTTCAATTCTCCTTTCTGCATAAAAAAGCAACCTGTCATATTTCCCGACAAGTTGCTTTTTACGATGTTTGTTTTAGTTGCAACCTACTTGCGACCTATTTGCGACTGGCATAGAAAAAGCACCGTGCAGATTCTGCGCAATGCTTTTAATACCAAGCAACAATTCCTTCCTTTTCAAATGTTCCGGCACTTGCCATTTCTCTGATTCTCTTTAGAATCTTCAAGGCATACCGTTGATGCTTGTCGTTGTTAGCAAGTGTATTGACCCCGCCATCACCCGTCTTTTTGTTAAAGGAAACAATGCCAGATTCCGAACCGCCTTCTGGATAATAACTATACAAAACACTATTCCCTATTTCTTCTATTAAGACAAATTTTAGCACTCAATCACCTACTTTTCGTTTTCGTCCAGCCACTTGTCAAGTTCCTTTTGATAGTTGAACGCTCTGCTTGCAAGTTCGTGTGCCGCTTCATATCCTAAGCCTTCAACATTCATTAGGTCATATTCCATTGCTTCATGATAAATTAAAACTCTATCATGATTCTGTATGTTCTTGCCTTCGCGCAACCGTTGAACAGATTCAGCAATGTAATAGTCGGGATCAAAATGTGTATGCCCCTTGTCAAGATCATACTTGTTGATGAACAAGTGGTCATACATCTTTGACACATATTCCGCACCAGAACCGCTGTTTTTTGATATTGCAGTAACAATCTCTTGTTTGTTACTGTTGCGAACCGATTCATAATATCCTTCGGCGTGTTTGTCGCGCTTCTTGCCATCAGGATCATTCTTGTTGGTATATGCACCGGCAATCGCTCCCGCATTAATTTTACTACTTTTCGCATTGTTTTCAAGTGGCTCTGACGAAATATTCAAGTATTTCTTCTTGTAGTCCTCAAAATCCTTTGTCTTATCCAGCCCAAAGTACGCAGCACGTTCTCTTAACGTTTCCAGCTCATCTTCATCCAACGCCCACTTTGCCCTTGTGTTTGAAGTACAGCGGCAGTTTATGACCTCTGCGGCGCTGCCGGAAGGATCGCCGGGAAACATAAGCCCGTTTGAAAACTTTTCGTCCAGCTCCCTTATTTCGCCGTCAACGCGCCTGTGCGAATCGCGTGTGCGTCCATCAAGCGTTGCGTCCCATTGCTTGACTATGTCCGCGCCTTTGGCTTTCGCGGCGTGATGCGCATCGCGGGAAGAAGTCTGCTGAATCCAATTCTTCTCCCACAAGAAGCGGAAGGCGTTTCCGGCGCTTTTGCGGCGGCAACGGCGATTCAATTGCTGGCATGTATGCTTTCGGTGTTTTGCGGGAAAAAATCGGATTCACCGCATGGGCTGACAAAGATCACAGTGACAAACTGACGGCGGGCAGTGAGATAGGGCGCGGGTTCTTCCGTGCCGGGCAAGCCGGTTTTGAAACGCCAGATTCTGTCCGAACGGACTGCCCAAACGGCAAATAGGACCGTCAGATGTTCTCCGCAAGAAACGCTTCGACCGACGGGACGTTCTCCGCTTTCCAGTAGCGGGAGCAGTCCTTCGTGCGGTTCAGCAAACGCTTGTTGTACAGCTCGCGCCGCAGCGTCGCGGGATCGTGGAATGCGGTCCAAGCGTTCAGGAGATCGTTGATCTCCATCTCCGTATAGTCGCGTTCGCCATCGATCTTTTCCGCAAGATAGTAGAGCGCCAGCAGACGGTTTTTGTTCTTTGCAGGCAGAGCGGTCAGACATATCGCCGCATCCAGAAATGGCTGAAGTTCCGGCCGGGCAGAAACGCTTTGTTCCATATCGATCCTCGCTTTCATTTGCTGCATGCAGGGGAAAGGGCTGCCGGCACACAGATCGGCAGCCCCGTTTTTCGTTATTATTCAGAGAAAAGCTGCCGCCGGAATTGCGCGGCGACCTCCGCGACGGTCTCCGGCAAATAGGGGAGACGCAGTCCTGCGGAAAGCATGGCCTCCTTGTAGGACAGACTTCCGCCCGCGGCGCAAAGCGCATAATACCGCGCCCAGCCGTCTCGCGGGTCTTTGTCATACGCCGCTTTGAGCTGCTGCGCAGCCATAGCGGAAAGCGCATAGCTGATCACATAAAACGGGAACATATAGATCGCCATATCGCTGAATAAAGCGGATCCCGCAAGCGTATCTTCGCGCCAGGATGCATTGTTCTGTGCGCGTCCGAAGGATTTTGAAATGCGATCGTGCACCTCCGCCCACTCGCTGATCGACGCATCGATGTGACTGTATAGCCACGATTCAAAGACGTAGCTTGCCGAGAACGCACAGATCTCTTTGACCGCCTGGTAGCGATGCTCCAGCAGGAACCGTTCCGACTGTTCGCCGAAAAATAGCGGCGCGTATTCGTAGGAGAACAGCTCCATGGTCTTGGAATGCACCTCGCACAGATCCGGCCCGCCGCCGAAATAGTCGTCAAGGGTCTGCGCACGCATGCTGAGATAGCCTTGCAGACCATGCCCGAGCTCGTGCGTGTATACGCTGACGTCGCTCGCTGTGCCGCTGCTGTTTGCAAAGACAAACGGCATTTTCCATTCGCAGGGTAGGAGCGTGCAGAATCCCATGCCGGAGATCTTGTTGTCCGATCCCGCGACGTCCAGCATTTCGTGCCGTACCATCTCGTCGAAAAACGCGCCCGCCTCGGGGCTCAGACCGTGGTACATCGTTTTGGCGGCGTCCGCAAGCGCAGCTTCGCCGGTGACGGGCTTTGCATTGCCGTCCGGGAACAACAGCGCTGCATCGTAGGGATACAGAACGTCAAGCTCCAGACGTTCCCGCTGTTCCTGCTGCAGACGCAGATAGATCGGCACGATATGTTCGCGTACCGCATCGCAGAACGCGAGCAGCTCCTTGTGGCCGTAATCCAGCCGAACGTTCGCGATTGCGGCGTATTCCATGTAATCGGAAAAGCCGTTCGCCTGAGCGAGCGCATGACGTTTTTGTACAAGCTCTTTGAGCAAAGAAGCAAATTCGTCCGTGTGCGCAAGGTATGTCTGGCGCTCTGCATCAAAGGCGTCTTTGCGCAGCGCGCGATCCGGGGAGGCGTACAATTCAAAGAGTTTTCCGCCGCTGACAGCCTCGCCGCGCAGCATATATCTGAGCGTGGCTCTCTTTTGCTGGTAGGCGCTTTCCAGCTCTGCAAGCCGTACCTGTCCCGCTTTCCCCTTAGCGCGCAGTCTGACGTCCTTCTGCAGCAGCAGACGGAACTGCGGCCCATAGGCAGCGTCGATCTCGGCGGCGTAGGGGCTGTTCGCAATGGCTGTGGAAAGCGTCTCAGTGTCCAAAGCGGCCAGTTCCGGAAGTACGGTTTGAAACTCTTCCTGATAATACGCATTGGTCGCATCATGATACGCCCGTGCATAGAGAATCGCTCCGACGGCTATGATCTGCTGGTTCAGCTCGCTGCGTTCGCGGATAACTCCCTGAACGTCTTGAAAGTTCTTTGCCCAGGACAGCTTTTCGCAAAGCATATGATAGCGCTGCTGAAAAGCGTCGATGTCGGGACGACGATAGGGGATTTCGGAGAATTTCCAGTCGGACTGCACGGGGATACCTTCTTTCGTGATAGCTTACGGATAACTCTCTGCATTGTACTACAGGAGCACACGGCGTGGCAAGCGGGGAGGAGGGCGCGAGCGCTTTCGCTTCCGCAGCGCACGAACGAAAGGGCGCGCTCAAACACGCGACATGGCCTTTCAAGCCGAAAAGGGCACGAGCCGTGAAGGAGAAGGAACCTATCCCGACAAATACCGTCAAGGCTGCAATGAAATGCGGCGGAAAGCATGCTTCAAAGCCCCCCGAAAAACATTGCTGCTCTGGGGGTTTTTCCATATAAGCACACCCCAAAGGTGCATTTTTAAGGCAAGTGAAGCAAACAGGTACGCCGGCCATGTTCATTTGTGGTGCTCCACACCATGAAACACATTCTGCTTCCATTCTGTTTTATTAAACTCCGCAATCCCATCACCGTTCCTCATCCACGATAAACAAATCCCGATATCAGGGCTTGCATCGTCCGTTTGCAGTCTTTTTATCTGTGCCTTTGTGAAAAGCCCGGCGAGAACCGTTCTTGTTTGCTTTTCGCCCACACCCGCATATGTCCATGTTTCAATTATCTTTGCGTCATACCCCAAATCCACGAGCCTTGAGCACTCGTTATTGATTGCTTCTAATCGCAGCTTTTCGCTGTCGGAGTATTCAGCCTCATATGTAGAAGTGTATTCCAGTGCTGCCTCATCAGAATTTGCTATGGCATCAAGCAGCTTAGCCTCGGAAACAACAGCGTCGTATTCTTCTTTCGTTACATTTCCGCCGTGATCGCGGTTATACTCGCTATACGGGTACGCCTCGTTTTGAAGATCCGCCAATTCTCTCCATTCAGCGATCGTTTTACCTTTATATATATATTTGTCTACCGTGCCCAGCCTTGTTGCACCGACATC
The DNA here is from genome assembly GCA_000432015.1 of Clostridium sp. CAG:1024. Lineage (GTDB taxonomy): Bacteria > Bacillota > Clostridia > Christensenellales > CAG-138 > CAG-1024. The sequence continues at coordinate 4,759 of HF985523.1, forward strand.
ATTAAAAGCTTGTAGCTCAACAAAGAAGTATTCTCTGTCAGTTGCAGTATCCTCCATCGCCATATACACATCATGGTCAAGGAAGACGTCGCCGGGCCCGGGTGCTACCATGCAATCCGAAGACAGCGCGGCATATCTTGCAGCATCCACCACACGAATACTCTCAATTGCAGGAGGCTGCTCATTTTCAATCGTTACATTGACTGCCAGGTGTTCATCATCGATTGTCACGTTGTTGCTCGGCTGCATTTGAAACTGATCGAACGGTCCGCCATTAAACAAGCCAATTGCAATTATCACAGCGCCGCAAAGGCACAAAGACGGAACAATCATTTTAACGACGGTTTTGTTGCGCTTTTTTATATGTTCTCTTTCTGCTTCAATTCTATCAAATACGCTTTTCGACTTTTCTTCATAGGCTTTCATAAAAATACTCCGTCCTGTCTAATTCTGACTTGAGAGACGATCTTGCCCGGCTTACAAGATTTTCAACGCTGCGGACTGATTTTTTCATGATTACAGCAGCTTCCCTTATACTCATATCTTCAAAGTATATCAGCCATAATACCTGCCTGTATTCGGCCTTTAGACCGTACATGGCTTTATGCAGCATAATCTTCTGTTCTTCCCTTAGATATTCTTTTTCGATTCTATCTTCATCAGCCTGCTCGGCACACGCATCAATCGAGATATGCGCTCTGCTTGAGGGCTTTCTGATATAATCCATGGCCATATTTCTGCCGATTGCATACAGCCAGGTCTTAAAAGAGGCTCTGCCTGAAAAATGCGGTCGCTTAACTCCGATTTTAACAAATACATCTTCGGAAAGCTCATCCGCAACAGAGAGATTATGAACAAAGCTGTTTAAGTACAAGGTCAATCCGTCATTATATGATCTTATGATTTCGACAAGCCCATTGTCATCACCGTCAAGAAAACGGCGGTAGCTACTTGCACCGTTATCCATGACTGTCTCCTTCCCGAAAGGTGTTTTTTTATGCTTTCACCTATTAGACGCAGGGAAATGTGAAAACCTCTCAGTAATTCTCTGAAAATTCACATACGATTCAGGTTTTAATAACGGGCATTTTATACCGTGAAATCTTACAATTCTACGATAACATTTTAACATGGGAAAGTGTTTGCCACAATAACGAGCAATCATAAACCGGTTCGAAACCTGCCCATATGTCGAAGGTCGATTTCTTTGCAGTACAAAAGAAGAGAAGAAAGCACGCCGGCTTTTTGAGGCCGTTTTCGGCATTTTTCTTGGTGCCGGCAAACAAGAATTGGCTCCAAAACAGCAGCTATAGTTGCCATCTCAAATCCCTATTCGCTCGGCTTTATACAGCTTTGACCTGTTTTTACCCTAAAAGCACAAAAAACAACCTTTATCCAAGCAGACAGCAGACAAAGGTTGTTTTTCCTCTGGCGTACCCGGGAGGATTCGAACCTCTGACCTTTGGAGTCGGAGTCCAACGCTCTATCCAGCTGAGCTACGGGTACATATTCGGTTTTTTGCTCCAATAGGGGGGGCGGAGCCTGCCGCTCCGAACGCTGAACTGCGGGTGCAAACGCGCAGGTGAATCGCGGAGCACGGCCGACTTTCATCAGCACGGAAGATAGTATAACACAGATCAGCGCTCAGAGCAATAGCGGATCACATCAATTGCTTCCCGAATTCCGGAAACCGGCACCAGCGTCGCCCCATCGACCGGGGATTGCTTCGCAGATTTCGGGATCAGGATGCGGCGATAGCCGAGCCGGACGCACTCGCGGATGCGCGTTTCCAGCTGCGCCGCTGTCCGCAGCTCGCCGGTGAGGCCCAATTCGCCGATGGCCGCCGTGCCCTGCGGGAGCGCTTTTCCGGTGAGCGCGGAGACGATGCAGAGAGCGACGGCAAGGTCAGCGCCGCGTTCTTCGAGCCGGAGATCGCCCACAACATTCACATAAACGTCCTTATCGGCAAGCTTCAGCTGCACTTTCTGCTCCAGCACGGCGAGCAGGAGGCTCAGCCTGCCGCTGTCGATGCCTGCCGTCGTTCTGCGCGGACTGCCGAATGCCGTTGGATTCAAAAGCGCCTGTACCTCTGCAAGCAGCGGCCTCGAACCTTCGATCGCACAGGTCACGGCGCATCCGGGCGCACGCTCGCCCGAGAGAAACAGACGGGAAGGGTCGAGCACCTGCCGCATCCCCGTGTCGCACATTTCGAATACGCCGATCTCGTTTGTAGAGCCGAAACGGTTCTTCACCGCGCGCAGCAGCCGCAGACCGGCGTGCCTGTCCCCTTCAAAATACAGCACCGTGTCCACGATATGCTCCAGGATCCGCGGCCCCGCGATCGCGCCGTCCTTGGTGACGTGACCGACAATCAGAACGATCGTTCCCGTTTCCTTCGCAAGCCGCGTCAGTTCCGCCGTTGCAAGCCGCACTTGCCCGACGCTGCCGGGCGCGCTCTGCGATTCGGAGGAAAAGATGGTCTGGATGGAGTCAACGATCAAAACATTGCACTTTGCGCGCCGCGCTTCCTCAAGGATTCGTTCAAGCGACGTTTCGCACAGCAGCAGCATATCGCTTTCAACGTGCAGACGATCCGCGCGCAGTTTGAGCTGTGCTGCGCTTTCTTCACCCGAGACGTAAAGAACGGTGCTGCTCTTTGCGATCGCATCCGCAGCCTGCATGAGCAGCGTGGTTTTTCCGATACCGGGATCGCCGCCGAGCAGCGTTACCATGCCGGAGAGCAGTCCGCCGCCCGCAACACGATCTAGTTCGGACAAGCCTGTAGAGATCCGTTTCGACTGCATGACGGACACTTCGGACAGATGCTGCACAACGCCGCCCTGCGCGGACTCGCGCACCTTAACCGCCTGTTCTTCGATCATGGTGTTCCAACTGCCGCAGGCGGGACACTTGCCCATCCATTTCGGACTTTCATAGCCGCATTCGCCGCAAATAAAGATCGTTTTATCCTTTGCCATAGCTACAGTGTACAACGCAGGGCCGTTCGGGTCAAACGCTTTCTTGTCAAAATAGGAGAAATCTGCTATCTTTTGACAGCGTGCCGCGTGGTATACTATAATAGGATTGAAATAGTATGGGGAGGTGTGCAGCATGGCATATCGGGCGCTGTACCGCGCATACAGGCCGAGCGTGTTTTCCGAAGTGGTCGGCCAGGGACATATCACGACCATTTTGCAGAACCAGATCAGCACGGGTCATACCGCCCATGCGTATCTGTTCTGCGGCACGCGCGGCACGGGAAAGACCAGCACGGCAAAGATCCTTGCGCGCGCAGTGAACTGCCTTTCTCCGAAAAACGGCGAACCCTGCGGCGAATGCGAAGCCTGCCGCCGCGCCGTGAGCGACTCCTGTACGGATATTACAGAGATCGACGCCGCGAGCAACAACGGTGTCGATGATATTCGTTCGCTCATCGAGAAGGCGTACTATGCGCCGCTTGAATTGACGCACCGCGTTTTCATCGTCGATGAGGCGCACATGCTGTCCAACTCTGCGTTCAACGCGCTCTTAAAAACGCTGGAAGAGCCGCCTGCGCATGTCATGTTCATTCTTGCGACGACCGAACCGCAAAAACTGCCTGCGACCATCATTTCGCGTTGCCAGCGTTTTGATTTTCACAGATTGTCGGTCGCGGATATAGAAAAAAACCTGAAAAGCGTTTTAGATCGCGCGGGCGCGACCATCGACGAGGAAGGTCTCCAACTCATCGCGCGCACTGCGGACGGCGGAATGCGCGACGCGCTGTCGCTTGCGGATCAATGCCTTTCTTTTTGCGGCGACCATGTAGCGGCGAAAGATGTTTACGACGTTCTCGGCAGCATGGAGCAGGGCTTTCTGTTTGACATTGCGGATGCGCTCATCGCGTCGAATGCGCAAAAGGCGATCCGTATGCTGGACGGTATCGTTCGCGGCGGACGCGATCTTGCAGTGTTCTGCCAGGATCTTTCGTCGCATTTTCGTGCGTTGCTGCTTGCGAAAACCTGTGGCGCATGCGAGGACCTGCTGGACTGCACAAAGGAGACGATGCAGCTGTATCTGGAGCAGGCGAAAACGGCCTCCGAAGCGCGTCTGCTGCTTTCGATGGAACAGCTTTTGAAAGCGCAGAGCGAATTGCGATTTCTCTCTTCGCCCAGAACGCTGCTCGAGAGCGTCATGGTGCGCATTTGCCGCCCGGAACAGGCGCTTTCGCTCGAAAGCCTCGAAGCGCGGCTCGATCGGCTTGAAC
>HF985523.1:9151-9746 GCA_000432015.1 Clostridium sp. CAG:1024
ACCCGTGACGGAAACGACGCAGCATCAGACACCCGCCGCGCCGACGACGCCGGATAAAGCGAAAGGCGGAACCGCGCAGTCCGCACCGACGCCGGCTATGCTGGCGGACGATACGAATGCAGATGCGCTTTGGAGCGCGGCGCTCGCGGAGCTTGCAAAGCAGAATATCCTGACGCATGCGCTTGCAAAAATGGGCGTGGCGCAGCGCATGGACGGCGACACGCTCGTGGTTGGATTTGACGAGGCGCACCAGACCCAGCTTCGAAGTGTCGGAGCGGATGCAAATATTAAGAGGATGAATTCGATCCTTTCAGCGCTGCGGCCGGGAACGACGGTTTCTTATATCAAAGTGAAGCAGGAGCCGGCTTCTCCGGAGACCGAGGCAAAACTGCGCAAAATTTTCGGTGATAAACTCACCGTGGAAGACTAAACTGATTTCACAGGAGGTACACTTTTATGGCAAGAGGCGGATTCCCGAATATGGGCGGAGCGAACATGCAGCAGCTGATGCGGCAGGCGCAGAAAATGCAGCAGGACATGCAGCGCGCACAGGAAGAATTGCAGGCACGGGAGTTCTCCGCAACGGCGGGGGGGG
>HF985523.1:9779-14695 GCA_000432015.1 Clostridium sp. CAG:1024
GGTCGTCAACGGGGCGAAGCAGCTCACGAAACTCACGATCTCGCCGGACTGCGTGGATCCGGACGATGTGGAAATGCTGGAAGACCTCGTGACGGCGGCGGTGAACGAAGCGCTGCGCAACGCGGCCGAGACCGCAGAGCGGGAAATGGGCCGCATCACGGGCGGCATGGGACTCGGATTTTGATTTGACGTCGGGAATACCGGCGTTCTGAACGGTGGAAGGACTGAAGCAGACCTATGGTCACGATCGAACCCATTGAAAAACTGACGACGCAGCTTGCGCGCCTGCCGGGCATCGGGCATAAGACCGCGCAGCGGCTCGCCTATCATATTCTCGGCGTGCCGGAAGCGCAGGCGCTGGAACTCGCGGACGCGATCATCGCGGCACGGCGTGATGTACACGATTGCCCGATCTGCGGCACTTACACGGATGTAACCCCGTGTGCCATTTGTGCGGATGAAAAACGAGACGGCAGCGTGATCTGCGTCGTGTGCGACCCGCGCGACGTGACGGCGATGGAAAAAACACGCGAGTTTTCCGGCAAATACCACGTTCTGCAAGGCGTACTCTCGCCGATGGACGGTGTGGGGCCGAACGATATTCGTATCAACGAGTTGGTGGAGCGGGTCAAAAAGGGCGGCGTGCGTGAGGTGATCCTTGCGACGAATCCCGATGTGGAGGGCGAAGCGACCGCGTCGTATATCGCGCGTCTGCTCAAGCCTATGGGCGTTGCCTGTACCCGCATTGCGCACGGTATCCCGATCGGCGGCAATCTGGAATATACGGATGAAGTGACGCTCGCAAAGGCGCTTGAAGGCCGGCGGGCGATCGGCTGAGGCATGAAGAAACGTTATCTGACCCTTGCGGCGCTGTTTTTTGCCGCAGCGGCGCTGCTGACATTTGACCGATCCGGGGAACTGCCGCCGGACAGCGTGCGAACAGAATTATTTCACACGGTGACACCGCTCGCAACGCCCGCGCCGCCGCCACGATCGACCGAGGTTTCGGAGCCGGAGGAGACGCCGTTTTCACAGTATGCGCCGACGGTGAACATGCGTTTTTCGGAACTTGTTGGCGATAACGGCGACTATGAAACGCCGAAAGGGTACCCTGCGGCGGATACCTACCGCGTGATCGTGGATATTGCGCATCAGGTCGTGCTTGTGTACGGGAAGGACGATACCGGCGCGTATACCGTTCCGATCCGCTATATGCTCTGCTCGACGGGATTGAACAACCGAACGCCGCGGGGAACGTTTTCACTCAAGCGTTACCGCGTACGCTTCGGGCTGTTTCGGAACGACAAGACCTACGGCCAGTATTGGACACTGATCAATGGCAGGATCTATTTTCATTCCATGCTGTATGCCGAGCGCGACGCGAACACCTACATCGGAGAAACGTATGACCTGCTCGGTACGCCCGCGTCGCACGGCTGTATCCGGCTGACCGTGCCGGATGCACGGTTTATCTATTATAATTTAGGCTACGGAACGGAGATTGAGATCCGTGACGGCGATCCGAACGACGGCGAGACCGCAGCGATCCGGGCGCAGCTCGTGCTCGCAAAGCAGCCTGAGGAACGCGTGGAACTGCTGCCGGGCGAGATCCCGTATACCGACGATTGGCGGATCGAGGATGTGCCTTTGGAGCTTCCGTATGAAGAAGGGAGTCAGAAAAAACAACGATGAAGAATCGATATGCATGGCTTGACGCCTGCCTGCTGGAAAAACCGGGCGCCGAAAAGGATTACAAAGCCGAGTGGGGCTGGTTCCGCTATCGCGTCGGGGAAAAGATGTTTGCGGCGATCTGCGAGCCCGGCCAAGAACACGGGCAGTATGCGGGACATATGCTTCTGACGGTCAAATGCGAGCCGACGCTCGGCGAACTGCTGCGCGCCCAATACCCGAACGCGGTCAAGCCGGGGTTCTATATGGACAAGCGCTGCTGGAATTCCGTCTTTCTGGACGAAACACTGCCAGAGGAAGTGCTGCGCGGCATGTGCGACACATCGTACCGGCTCGTGTTCGAGAGACTGACGAAGAAATTGCAGCGGGAGATCCTTTCTGCCGCAGAGAAATAGGAACGGTCGAAACGGGCGGCATTTTTGTACGCGGCGGCTTGGATGTTCGCCGCATTCTGCGCGTTCGGCTGCAAGAGAGAAATAACCGAATTGAATACGCCGAATGTGCTTTCGCCTGCGATCATGACAGATGGAATGCTGTATTTCTCGACGGGAAGCGAGCCCGAAACGCCGGATCGGGTTCGCGCCGGAAAAGAACGGACAGCGAGCGGATCGCAGTTCGTATGATGCTTGCGGCAGATACGGTTTTGTTGTAGAATACTGAAACAGATAGTTATGCGCTCCCGGTGGGCGAAACGAAAGGAACTTGGCTGTTTGAAGAAATGGTGCTGCCTGCTTCTTGCGGGCATTCTATTCCTCTTTGCGCTGCCGCTTCAGACAAAAGCAGACGGCGTAGAGGGCGATGTAAACGGTGACGGTGTCGTGACTGCTGCGGATGCGGCGGCGCTGTTTCGCTATGCCTCCGGTTTGGAGGACATATCGGGGACGAGCTCCGCGATCGCGGATGTAACGTGCAATCTGTCCGTAACGCGTGCGGATGTTCGCGCGGTGCTGCTATATGCTGCGGGCCGCCTGAATTCCTTTGCCGATCTTCAGGGTGAGATCGAGGGAACGCTGCTTGGCGAGGAATACCTGGATCTGTTTTCCTATACGGGTGCGATCAAGACCGAAACCGGGTATCGCAGCGGAAAGGTCAGCGTGAACATTTCGCAGATGAAGTTCCGCGACAGTGTCTGCTATATCGCAGACATCTATATCCGGGATATCAGCTGTCTGAGGACCGCCTTTTCAAACGGAAAATATGAAGGCAAGCGGCAGAAGGTAAAGCGGATCGCGGCGGACAACAATGCTGCCGTCGCGATCACGGGCGATATGTATACCATGAATGCGGACGGCGCGATCGTGCGCAACGGCGTCTGGTATCAGGACGGCCGCGCCTGCAAGAAAAAGGATCTCGGCGTGCTGTATGCCGACGGAACGTTTCGCTGCATTGACAGAAACAGCATGACGCTCGAGGAGCTGAAGGAAACGGGGGACATTTGGCAGCTTTGGAGCTTTGGTCCTATGTTGCTCGATGAAAACGGCGACACGATGACCGAGTTCCATTGCAAATCGTCGATCCTCGGCAAGCACCCGCGTACCGCCTTTGGCTATTACGGCCCGGGACATTATTGCTTCGTCCTCGTGGACGGGCGGCAGCGACCTTACTCCGTCGGTCTCAGAATGGAGGAACTGTCCGAGCTGATGTATGAGCTCGGCTGTGCGGCGGCATATAATCTCGACGGCGGACAGTCCGCGACCATGTCGGACGGGCAGCGCATCATCAACAGTCCAAGCGGCGGCGGCAGAACGACGACCGACATCGTGTATGTTGGAGAACCGCTGCAATAAGAAGTAACGGAAAGGACAAGCAGTATGGAAAAGGTTTCCGAACCGGAGTTTTCGGTCATTTGCCGAATGGACAAAACGGTTGCACGTCAGTTTGTGAAACTCGTTTTTGCAAAGCCAGGCCGAAAGGCGTGGAACATCATTCTTTGCGTCATTACAGCGGCGCTGCTGCTGGTCGGCACGGTGGCCGCGGTCGTTTCCGCGAGATACGATGCTTCGGACTTGTCGCCTTACGCAATGATGTGCCTGTTCCTTGGAGTCGTTTACGCGATTCTCATCGTTTTCCGGCAGAGGATTACAACGAAGGCGACCTATCGCGGATTCCCGCAGGGCTACCGCGACCAGGATGTTCGATATGACTTTGACGATGCGTCTTTTGCAAGTCGCACGCCGGTGTCCGAGGAGACGGTTCGCTATCATGCGATCTGCGAGGTCGTGGAATCGGACGACCTGTATGCCTTGTTTGTGGGGAAACGACAGGCGCATCTGCTGTCGAAGGCGGGCTTTCTGACGACGGGAGGTTCGCCGGAAGCATTCCGCACGTTTATTGAAGAAAAAACAGGGAAGAAGATCCGCCGCGTCAGAGCGTAAGCTGAACGGCGATTAACGAAAATCTGGAGGACATTTTGCGCTTGAGGATTTGGAAAGGATGCGCCGCGGCAACGCTGGCACTGCTGTGCCTTGTTCCGCTTTGTACGGTTCGCGCCGAGGAAACCGGGGAGGCTGCGATCAACGCCGCGTCTGCCGCTGCGTTGCTCCGCGCTGCCGGACAAACAACGCCCGATGCCGGCTTGCTGGAATATGATCTGACGGGAAACGGCGTTGTCGATGCAGCGGATGCGGAGGCGATGCTGCTGCATACCGTGGGTCGAATGGACGATCTTACCATGCTGCCGGAGATTCTGACGGACAGTCTGCTCGGCGAACGGTATCTTGACAAGTTTTCATATAACGGAACTGTGCGCGATGGCGCGGATTACCGAAGCGAACGCGTGAGCGTTACGGTTCGCACGGTGCAGACGGAATATGACGAGCGCATCGTGACCTACCATATCGCGGACATTTATCTGAGAAACCTCGCCTGCCTCAGGACGGCGTTTGCGAACGATACGTTTAAGAACATTGCGCCCGTAGAAACGATGGCGCGGGAAAAGCAGGCGATCATTGCGATCTCCGGCGACTTTTTCGGTGCGAGAAAGCGGGGGCTCGTCATTCGAAACGGCGAAGCATACCGCCGCTCCGTCGCGACGAACCGTGATGTAGCCGTGCTGTATTCCGACGGGGTGCTGGAAACGTATCTGGCCAAGCATATTGATCTCGAAGCGATCGAAGCGCGCGCTCCCTATCAGAGCTGGGGATTCGGGCCGGCACTGCTCGATGAGAACGGACAGCCGAAAACGAAGTTCAATACGGCCGGCGCTTCGAACAATCCACGCAGCGCCA
>HF985523.1:14703-29253 GCA_000432015.1 Clostridium sp. CAG:1024
AGCGCCATCGGGTATTATGAGCCGGGACACTATTGCTTTGTCGTCGTGGACGGCCGAATGAAGGAGTATTCCTATGGCATCAGCATGAAAAACCTCTCAACGCTGTTCTATGAGTTAGGCTGCACCGTGGCTTACAACCTGGACGGCGGCGCAACGGCGGTGATGGCGAACGCCGACGGCATGCTGAACCGTCAGTCGGATCGCAATCGCGAGTGCAGCGATATAATCTATATTATTGATACGGCGGAGCGTCTGCCGGAAACCGCGGGGGAGGCGGAAACAGAGGGGTGAAGCGAGTTCTTGGCTGCATCCGCAGAGCGGATGAACGTTACCATATGATCGAGGACGGCGACAAGGTCTGCATCGGCGTTTCCGGCGGCAAGGATTCCCTGCTGCTTATGGAAGCGATGAAGCTGTATCAGCGCTTTTCCTATACGAATTTTGAGGTCTGCGCCGTAATGCTCGATTTGGGGCTCAAGCCTGTGGACACCTCGCGGGTCGAGGCTTTTGCGGAGCGGATCGGCATGGACTTTACCGTGATCCATACGGACATCGGAAAAGTCGTCTTTGAGTACCGCGACGAACGCAGTCCCTGCGCACTCTGCGCGAAGCTGCGGCGGGGCGCGCTGAACAATGCTGCGGTGGAACGCGGCTGCAACAAGGTCGCGCTCGGGCATAACCGTGAGGACGTATTGGAAACACTGTTTCTGAGTCTCCTGTACGAAGGCCGTATCTGCACGTTTGCACCGGTGACCTATCTGGGGCGAAAGGACGTCACGATCATTCGGCCGCTGATCTTTTTGCCGGAGAAGTATGCGCTCTCCGTTGCAAGGCAGCGCGAGCTTCCCGTGCTTCCGCCGCATTGCGACATTGCGGGAACGACAAAACGCGAAGAGGCCAAGCAGCTCATCCAGCATATCTGCACGCTCGTGCCGGACGCCGAGGAGAAGATGATGCACGCCATTGCCAGCACGGAAACGTATCGGCTCTGGGATCGGATGCGCCTTAAACCGCAAAAGCAGACCATTGCGAAAAACGCCGGCTGCGAGGATGAAAGTTTACAGTAGGTTTGTACAGAAGATACATTTTTGTGTTATACTATAACACAAAGGAGCGTGCGCATGAAAACGACACATGTTCATAAAACCATATACGGCGTTCTTGCGGCGCTCTTGCTGCTGGTCGGAGCGCTTTGCGCGGCGGCCTGTTCGACAAATGCGGGGACGGGCGGCAGAAGCATTCTTGTCACGGAGATCGTGTCGAGTAACAAGTATTCGCTTGTTGATGAGGATGTCGGCACCCCGGACTGGATCGAGCTTTATAATCCGACGGGCGCGGACATTGATCTGACCGGATACGGCGTGTCGGACAATATGAAAAAGCTCCATAAATATGTGTTTCCTGAGGGAACGGTGATCCATGCAGGCGAATATATGGTCATCTACGCCGGAAGCAACAACGGCGTGACGACGACGACGATTCCCTGTACGGGATTCGGCCTCTCCAAGAGTGGAGACTATCTGTTCCTCACGGATCCGTACTACAACCTCATCGCGGAAATGCAGATCCCTTCGCTTGTGTCCGATATATCCTATGCCCGCAGGAGCGACGGAACCTATGGCTATTGCAGCGTTCCGACACCGGGTGCGGCAAATGACGATGCCGCGATTTCTGACGCGATCGACGCGGTGTTCACCATGCAGGATTACTCCGTCGTGCAGATCTCTGAGGTCATGCCGTCCAAGGCGGACGAGGGACCGTGGGTCGAGCTCTACAATACCTCCGATCAAGCCGTCAACCTTGAAAACTACTACATATCGGATTCCGTGACAAACCTACAGCGCTTCCAGCTTCCCGACGCGCTCATTGAACCGCACGGATACGCCATCGTGTACATGACGGGCAGCCGGAACGGCGATCACCCGATTGAGGCGACGTTCAAGCTCGGCAGCAGCGATACCGGCGTATATTTGACAAGCATTCGCGGGGAAAAGGTCAGCGAATTGACGTGGGAGGCGGGCATTCCCGCAGGACTCGCGGTGGTAGCCGGGCAGAGCGGAAAATATACCGCGTTTTCCACACGCGGAGAGCCCAATTCGCCGGATACGTTCGATTCGATCGCGGGCGGCGCAATGGACGCGAGTGATCCAATCCGCATCAATGAAGTGCTGCAATGGAACCAGTACAGCCTGATCGACGCAGACGGGGATCGCAGCGAATGGGTCGAACTGTATAATCATTCCGACGCCGACGTATCGCTGCATGGATACTTCCTGTCCGATTCCGCGGACGATCTGTTCCGCTTTGCATTGCCGAATCAGACGCTCGGTGCAGGGCAATACCTCGTTGTGTTCCTTTCCGGAAAGGATAAAGTACAGGACGGAGAGATTCACGCTTCGTTTCGTCTCGGGAAAAAGGATACCAGCCTGTATCTGACGACGATCCAGGGGCTTCGCACGGATGAGATTCCGTTGCTGACGGAGAAGCGGAATAATGTCTCCGTCGGTCGCAGCGACGACGGTGCGCTCAGATACTATGCACAGCCGACCCCGGGCGCGAAAAACGCAAACGGATTTGAAACAGCCGACTCGATCGGCTTTTTCAATAATGAAGGCGTGTTTATCAGCGAGGTTTGCGCAGCCAACGCGGTCAAAAGCAAACGGAACGACTGGATCGAACTGTATAACGGCGGAAGCAGCGCCATCGACCTTTCCGGCTGGCATCTTTCCGACAGCGTGAACACACTGGATAAGTGGACGTTTCCCGCAGGGACGACGCTGGATGCGGGCGAATACCGGGTTGTAGAAACGACAAAGCATGCTGTGCGCCAAAAGGACGGCGTGGCAACGTTCGGTATTGCGGCGGCGGGCGAAACGATCGTGCTTTCCGATGCATCCGGCATGATTGTGGACGTGTTCGAATCCGGCGCGCTTTCTGCGGGGAAAAGCTCCGGCCGCATTGAAAGCGACCCGCGAACGGAACGGGTGTTTTTCACAACGCCTACCAAGGGAAAACGCAACAGTGAGACCACGCAGAGCGGTTATGCGCCTGCGCCCATCCTGTCTGAGACGGGACTGTATCAGACGGAACCGATCCGCGTCAGCATTGCGACTGCCTCGGACAGCGCGGAGGTGTACTATACGACCAATGGCGATACGCCGGGCAGGGGAGATTCGCTCTATACGGGGCCTATCAATGTTTCCAAGAGCACAACGCTTCGCGCCATTGCCTATGAAGACGGCAAGCTTCCCAGCGAGGTGGTAACGGCGACGTATCTTTTTGAAGAAAAGCATACGGTTCCCGTTGTTACGATCACGATCGACCGCGACGATTTCAAGACCGTTTCCTCCGCAACAAAGATGGAAAAACCCGAACGTAAAGCGGAGATCTCTTATTACGAGGCGGACGGACAGCTCGGCGTGACCTTCCCGGCGGGCATCAAGGCGAAGGGACAGGGAACGATCGGATATGCACAGAAGTCTTTTTCGGTCAGCCTCCGCGGCGGCTACGGACGTTCGAGCGTGACCTACCCGTTTTTCCGAGACTGCGAGTTCAAGACCTTCTCTGCGCTCGTTTTGCGCAACAGCGGACAGGATTTCAGCACGGCAAGAATGCGCGATTCGCTGTTTTCCAAGATCATGAAGGGCATGAACCTTGACTACGCGGAGACGCGCCCGGTTGTCGTCTATTTCAACGGCCAATACTGGGGACTGTACGATCTCAACGAAGAGCTGAACGCGAAGTACCTGGAAACGCATTACGGTGTTGATCCGGACGCCGTTGACTTTATCAAACGCAACGAGACGGAGCTCAAGGGCTCCAACAAAGGATACCTTGCGGCGCGCCGCTTTGCGCAGGGAAAGGATTTATCTGACGATGAACTGTTTCGGCAGTTCTCGGAAATGGTGGATGTAGCGTATTGCACCGACTATATCATCGCGCAGACCTATATCATAAATTCCGATATGTTCAACCAGAAATTCTGGCACTCGCAGGACGGAACCGTCAAATGGCGGCCCGTGTTCTACGATCTGGATTGGGGGTTTAACGAGGATTCGAGCGCGAAGCGCTCGCTCTTTGCGGCGTATTTCTCCGTTGAGGGCATCCCTTCCCGCAATGGTTCGCTTACAAACCTTGACGTGTTTGTAGGGCTGAAGAAGAATGCCGCGTGGCGCGAAATGTTCATCGAACGCTATGTGGAGCTGCTGTGCGGACAGCTTTCGAGCGAGCGTACGCTTGCCGTGTTTGAGACGATGCTGGCGGAGATGGAGCCGGAAATGGAAAGGCACATCGCACGCTGGGGTCATCCGTCCAGCATGAAGTCCTGGAAGGAACATGTGCAAAAACTGCGGGAAAAATTGGAAGCGCGGCCCGAGTACGCTTTGAAAAACCTACAAGACTACTTCCGGCTGTCGGACGCGTACATCAATGAACTTGTAGCAAAGTATTCGCAAAAAGCGGGTTGAACGGGAAGCATTCGACTGCATTCGAATCGCTAAAACGAAGACCGCCTGCAAAGAATAGGGGCATGTTGTATGGTATCCTGTTCCTTGCGGGCGGCTTTTGTTATGTGTTTTTGGAGCTCATTTGGCGTGGCCGCAGTCATGTCTCCATGGCCATTGCAGGCGGCGTTTCGCTTGTTCTACTGTTCGGCGTACTGCGTTGGCTACCGCATGTCACGCTGCTGCTCCGCGCAATGATCGGTTCTGCCGTGATCACGGCGGTAGAGTTCATAGTGGGCGCCATCGTGAATGTGCGAATGGGACTGCATGTCTGGGATTATTCGGAGCTCCCGTATAACTGCTACGGGCAGATCTGTCTCCGGTATTCGTTCTTGTGGTTTTTGCTCTGCGTGCCGCTTGCGGAAACGCTTCGAATGCTTTCGGACACCCTGTAAATCGATTGACAGGATACACGGGCGGAAGGAGATGTTTCCTTGCCCGATAGAACGCGCGCGCACTTCAGAAACAGTTTACACCCCGTCGGATTCATGCTATACTAAATTGGAATATATATGTAGGGTGGTAGACTTGCGGATATTGGGGATTGACCCCGGCTATGCCATACTGGGGTATGGCGTTGTGGATACCGAGGGATCGAAGCATACGGTCGTGGATTACGGCGTGATCGAAACGGCGGCGGGCGTCCCCTTTCCGGCACGGCTGGACAAGCTGTATTGCGGTATGCAGCAGCTGATCGCACTGCATAAGCCGGAGCAGGCTGTGTTTGAAGAGTTGTTTTTTTACCGCAACACCACAACAGCAATCTCCGTCGGTGCAGGCCGCGGTGTTGTGCTGCTTGCCGCGCAGCAGGCGGGTATCCCGCTTTATGAGTATACGCCGATGCAGATCAAGCTCGCGGTCACGGGCGATGGTCATGCGGACAAGCACGCCGTGCAGCAAATGGTGAAACTGCTGCTGGAACTGCCGCGCATACCAAAGCCGGATGACGCTGCGGACGCGCTGGCAGCGGCGCTCTGCCATGCGAGCACGATCGGCCCGGCGGCGGAGGATTTTCGTATTAAATAAAAGAAGGGGAGAGACGGCCTTGTACGCATATATTCGCGGAACCGCGGCGGAGGTGCTGCCGGATCGCGCCGTACTGGAAGCGGCGGGCGTGGGCTACGAGCTGCTTTGCAGCAGCCAGACGCTAAAGCGCCTCGCGGCGGGACGGGAGGCCAAACTATATACGCATCTGTATTTGGCCGACGGCGTGATGGCGCTCTATGGCTTTTTTGATACGGCGGAACGCGACATGTTTCGCAGACTTTTGGGCGTGACCCGCGTTGGACCGAAGCTGGCGCTTGCGGTGCTTTCGCAGCTTTCGCCGCAGGATGTTGCGATTGCGATCGTTACGGAGAACGCGGCGGCGTTTGATCGTGTTCCCGGCATGGGACGGAAGACCGCACAGCGCCTTCTGCTCGAGCTCAAGGAACGTGTGCAGACGGAAGAAATGCGGGGCGGCGGAGAAGCGCCGGCGGCACAGACGCAGGATCTCCGCGCGGAAGCCGTGGCGGCGCTTGTATCGCTCGGTTACGACGGATTATCGGCGTCCAGAGCAGTGACCGCAGTCGAAGATGCGGCAAGCGTCGAGGAGCTTATCAAAAAGGCTCTGCGCGCATTTGCAAAATGACGGGCATGAACGCGGCATACAGCGCCTGAAGCGAAAAGGAGTTCTATGGAAGACCGATTGATCACATCCTCCATGCGGGAGGAGGACGCCAAAATCGAATATAGCGTCCGGCCGCATTGCCTTGACGATTACATCGGGCAAGATGCCGTGAAGGAGCATATGCGCATCTATATCGAAGCGGCAAAGAATCGCGGCGAACCGCTGGATCATGCCTTGCTGTACGGCCCGCCGGGTCTCGGAAAGACGACACTCGCAGGCATCATTGCCAACGAAATGGGCGTGTCGCTCCGAGTGACGAGCGGCCCGGCGATTTCTCATGCGGGCGACCTTGCGGCGCTTTTAACAAACCTCGCGCCGGGAGACGTTTTGTTTATCGACGAGATACATCGCCTGAACGCCAGCGTGGAGGAGGTACTGTACCCCGCCATGGAGGACTTTGCATTGGATATTTTTATCGGCAAGGGACCTTCTGCGAGGAGCATACGCTTGGATCTGCCGCAATTCACACTTGTCGGCGCAACAACGCGCATGGGAATGCTGACCGCTCCGCTGCGCGATCGGTTCGGCATTAAGGAACAGTTGAAGCTGTATACAAAAGACACGCTCAAACAGATCGTCGCAAGGAGCGCGGAGATCCTGCATATTGAGATCGACGGCGCGGGCGCAGAGGAGATCGCATCGCGTGCAAGGGGGACCCCGCGTATTGCAAACCGGCTGCTGCGGCGTGTGCGGGATTTTGCGGAGGTTCGGGCAGGCGGAACGATCGACCTTCGCGCGGCGCAGGATGGGCTTCAAATGCTCGGCATCGACGAACTGGGCTTGGATCCCGTCGATCGCCGTATGCTGGAGACGATGATCGTTCGCTTTGACGGCAGACCGGTGGGCTTGGATACCATCGCCGCCGCCACCGGAGAGGACGCGACAACAATCGAGGATGTGTACGAGCCGTACCTGATGCAGCTTGGGTTCATTGCACGAACGCCCAGAGGACGGATCGTTATGCCGGCAGGATACCGGCACATGGGATATACGCCCAAAGAATACCAGACAAAACCGGAGGGATAAGAGCCAATGCGCAAGAAGGAATTGCTGCAACTGCTGGAAGAGCAGAAGGCCAGGATCATCCAGCTGGAACAGTGCGTACAGACGCAGGACGGTTTGATCGAACAGTACCAAAAGCGGGAACGGTCGATCGTTGCCGCGCTCGAGAATGCGCATGAGGCCGCAGAAAAGCGTATTGCCGACGCAGAGCGGCAGGCGGCAGAGATCGAGAAGATGGCGCAGTCGGAGCGCGAGCGGATGCTGGAGGATGCGGAGACGCAGCTTCAGGAATACCGGGATATGATCGCGCGCTACAATGATGCGTTGATGCTTGCGGCAAGGGAAGCGGCAGAGAACGCGGAACGTTTTGCAAGCTTTGCCAGGAAGAGCCGGATCGACCGCGGCGACATCGTACCGGAGACGCGGGAAACGGTGACGGATCCGGACACGCTGCCGGATGCGGGGACAAACCCGGCGCAGCTTATGCGGAACATCTACAGACTGCAAAACCGTGCGCTTCCGGAGGAGATGCAGCCCGCCGAAGTCTCCGCGGAAAAGCCGGAGCACAGCGATGCAGCCGAAGCACTACAGAATGAGGCCGCGCCGCAGGGATCGGCCGAAAAGCCCGAACGGATCGACAGCGAATCGGCACTGAATTCACTGCTGGATACGCTGATGACGGAGGAACCACCCGTACAGACGGTCGCGTCTGTGCTGGAAGAGAACCATGTGAAAGAGGAAGAGAACGGGCAGGAGCTGTCTCTCGACGCACTGCTCGACGAGATTATAAAATCAGGAGAGCAAAACAATGGCTAAGAACAAAAACGAAGGCTTCGTCACACAGATCGCATCACGTGCTGAAGATTTTCCGCAGTGGTATACCGACGTCATCCTTAAGACCGAAATGGTCGATTATTCGGACGTGCGCGGCTGCATGGTCATCCGCCCGTACGGATACCGCGTCTGGGAACTCATCCAACAGCACTTGGACGCGCGGTTTAAGGAAACAGGGCATCATAATGCCTATTTCCCGCTGTTTATTCCGGAAAGCCTGCTCAAAAAGGAAGCCGAGCATGTCGAAGGGTTTGCGCCGGAGGTCGCATGGGTCACGCATGGCGGCGACGAGCTGCTGACGGAACGACTCTGCGTTCGCCCGACGAGCGAGACGATCATCTGCTCCATGTACAGCAAATGGATCCAGTCCTACCGTGATTTGCCGCTGCTGCTGAATCAGTGGTGCAACGTCGTCCGCTGGGAAAAGAACACCCGTCCGTTCCTGCGCACAAGCGAGTTCCTGTGGCAGGAGGGACACACCGCGCACGCGACATTTGAGGAAGCGCAGCACGAGACCATGCAGCAGCTCAATACCTATCGCGATTTCATGGAGAACGTCCTTGCAATCCCCGTGATCTGCGGCAGAAAGAGTGAAAAGGAGAAATTCGCTGGCGCATATGCGACCTATACCCTCGAGGCCATGATGCAGGACGGCAAAGCGCTGCAAATGGGAACGAGCCATAACCTTGCGGATCACTTTGCAAAGGCGTATGAGATCAACTACCTGAGCCGGGAAGGGAAGCTTGAACCCTGCTTTACAACGTCTTGGGGCGTGTCCACCCGTATGATCGGCGGCATGATCATGGTGCATGGCGACGACCGCGGACTCGTGATGCCGCCGCGCGTCGCGCCGATCCAGGTCGTGATCCTGCCCATCGCGATGCATAAAGAGGGCGTGCTTGAAAAAGCGGAAGCCTTGCGTGAGGAGCTGAAACGGGCGGGGCTGCGCGTGGAGCTCGACGATCGCGAACAGAGCGCGGGCTGGAAGTTTAATGAGTGGGAGATGAAAGGCGTTCCCGTGCGCATCGAGGTCGGTCCGCGCGACATCGAAAAGGGCGAAGTTGTGGCGGTTCGCCGCGATAACCTTGAGAAGACGACACTGCCCATGGCTGGCCTTGCGGACACGCTGAAAATGCTGCTGGACGATGTGCATAATGGCATGTATCAAAAGGCGCTGGCATTCCGCGAGGCAAAGACCGTCGATGCGGAAACGTTCGAAGAACTGAATGCGGGCGTGCAGAACGGCTTTGTCCGCGCGAACTGGTGCGGATGCCGCGAGTGCGAGGACGAGATTAAGCAGAAGACGGGCGCGACGACGCGCTGCATGCCGCTCGAGGGCTCCGAGGTCGAAGAGGGCGCGGTCTGCATCCATTGCGGAAAGCCCGCAAAGACCCGCATCTATTTTGCAAAAGCGTATTGATGTCTGAACCGGCCCGCGGTTCCTTCCGAGCAAAAGCACATTGGATGGAGCGGCGGGGCGGCAAGCAAACGGGAACACAAAGCCAATATCGATCAAGGAGGTAGGAATGAAGAGATCGCTCGATACAAAACGCCTGATTCTATTGCTCTTGCTGCTTGCCCTGACCGTCGCTGTAACGGCGCTCATCCGCGTCGATTGCGGCTTCACCCGACCCGTCGGAAAGAGCGAGGTCCCCGCAGGAACCTATGCAACGCTCGGTGATGTCTGCATTTATCTTTCTGCACTTTTGATCGGGGGTCCGTGGGCGGCCGTCGTTTCTGCGCTGGGCTGCGCGATCGCTGACCTCTGCGTCGGCAGCTACAGCTACATCATCGGCACGCTGATCATCAAGGCGGGTATGGCGCTGTTCCTCGGAAAGTTTGCGCCCCTGTGCGATTCCTGGAAGAAGTGCTTTGTTGTGGCGGCGATTGCGGAAGGGATCATGATCGTGGGATACTTCCTGTTTGACCTGTTGATCTTTGTCGAATACCGTGTGGCCGCACTCGAGATCCCGGTCAATATCGCACAGGGTCTCGTGGACGGCGCGCTCGGCGCGGTGCTGCTGTACTACATGCCGGAGAAGATCCGCAAGCATCGCGGAAGCGAAGCAAGGAGGGTGCATTGATATGCGATTGACTGCGCTTGGCGTTTACGGCCCTTTTCCTCGCGCGGGATCGGCGTGTTCCGGCTATGTCGTGGAAACGGGAGAGACGCGTATCCTGCTGGATTGCGGCAGCGGTGTATTCTCGCGTCTGAGCGGTGTCTGCCAGCTGGATTCGATCGATGCGGTGGTGCTTTCGCACCTCCACTTTGACCATTGCTCCGATATGGGCGTGCTGCGCTATGCGGCGGAGGCAGGATGGTGCGGTGAAGCGCCGCTTCGCGTGATCGCACCCGAAACACCGGCGGAGATCAGAGATCCGCTGCTTGATTCGCCCGCGTTTGCGCTTGAACCAGCAGAGGACGGAAAACAGATCCGCATCGGAGACCTTACCGTGACGCTGCATCGGATGCGGCACCCGGTCGAGACCTATGGCGCCGAGATCTCGGATACAGCAGGCAAGCGCATGTTTTACACGGGCGATACCGGCTGGTTCGAGGAATTGGAAACCTTGGTACACGGCGTCGATTTCCTTCTTGCCGACACATGCTTTACAGATGTTGAAGCGCAGGAGCGCCCGGACGTCCACATGAGCGTAAAGCAGGCCTGCAAGCTTGCAAAGAACGCCTGCGTTCGCCAACTCGGCTGTACACACCACTTCGGCGCATCAGAACGGCTGCCGATTCCTCTTGACTTTTCCCCCGCAATAGTGGTAAAAGATATGGGGCAATATGAAGTTTGATCCGCAGGCCGACCGCATGAAACGGCGGCAAGCGAAAGTTTAATTTCAATACAAAGGAGTAAGAAGACTATGGCAAAAAAGACGATCCAGGACATCGACGTCAGCGGCAAGAGAGTGCTTGTCCGCGTAGATTTCAACGTTCCGCTCGCGGAGGACGGTACGGTTTCCGACGATAAGCGTATTGTTGCGGCCCTGCCAACCATCAGGTATCTGCTCGAGCACAATGCGAAGGTCATTCTCTGCTCGCACCTCGGCCGCCCGAAGGGACAGGTCAATCCGAAGTATTCTCTCGCACCGGTCGGCGCGCGTCTGTCCGAGCTGCTGCCCGACACGAAGATTTGGTTTGCGGAAGATACCGTAGGCGAGAGCGCAAAAACCGCCATTGATGATATGAAAGACGGAGAGATCGTTCTGCTGGAGAACGTCCGCTTCTATCCTGAAGAGGAGAAGAATGATCCCGAGTTTGCCAAAAAACTCGCATCCCTTGCGGACATCTTTGTGTCCGATGCCTTCGGCACCGTGCATCGCGCACACGCTTCTACGGCAGGCGTAGCAGCTTATCTGCCTGCGGTTGCAGGCTTCCTCATCGGAAAAGAGCTTGGCGTGATGGGCGAAGCGCTGGACAACCCGAAGCGTCCTTTTGTGGCGATTCTGGGCGGCGCGAAGGTCGCGGATAAGATCGGCGTTATCAAGAACCTGCTCGGCAAGTGCGATTCCCTGATCATCGGCGGCGGCATGGCCTACACCTTCCTGAAGGCGCAGGGCTACGGCATCGGCACCTCGCTGCTCGACGCGGAAAGCATCGATCTTGCAAAGGACATCATGGCGGAAGCAAAGGCGAAGAACGTGAACTTCCTCCTGCCCATCGATACAGTTGTCGCGACGGAGTTTGACGCAAACGCGGAGCACAAGGTCGTTCCCTCCACAGAGATCCCGGACGGCTGGATGGGTATGGACATCGGTCCAAAGACCACAGAGCTGTTCAAAAAGACCATCGTGGAAGCGGCCACCGTCGTTTGGAACGGGCCCATGGGCGTTTTTGAGTTCCCGGCCTTTGCCGAGGGAACGAAGAAGGTCGCGGAAGCCTGCGCAGAATGCGCCGGAACGACGATCATCGGCGGCGGCGACTCTGCATCCGCGGTCAAGAAGCTTGGCTTTGCCGATAAGATGACGCACATCTCCACCGGCGGCGGCGCATCGCTCGAGTTCCTCGAGGGCAAAACGCTGCCCGGCGTTGCAGTGCTGAACGACAAATAAGACAAACGTGAGTAGATTGAGGATACGACTATGAGAAAACCGATCATTGCTGGCAACTGGAAGATGAACAAGACGCCCGAAGAGGCGAAGGAACTCGTTACGGCGCTCGTTCCTCTCGTCAAGAACGCAAAGTGCGACGTTGTGATCTGTCCGCCGTTTGTAGACCTCTGTGCGGTCAAACCCATCATCGCCGGCACGAATATCCATCTCGGCGTGCAGAACATCCATTGGGCGGAAAAAGGCGCGTTCACGGGCGAAATTTCTGCGGATATGCTGAAGGCACACGGCGTTGAATATGCCATCGTCGGTCACAGCGAGCGCCGCCAGTATTTCGGCGAAACGGACGCGACCGTGAATCAGCGTGCAAAGGCTGCGATCGCAGCCGGCATCACGCCGATCATCTGCGTTGGCGAATCGCTGGAGCAGCGGGAAAGCGGCGTCACGAACGCCGTTGTATCCGGCCAGACAAAGGCTGCGCTGGACGGTATCGAGGCAAAGGACGTGGAAACGCTCGTCATTGCATATGAGCCCATCTGGGCCATCGGCACGGGCAAAACCGCAACGAAAGAGGACGCAAACGCAACCATCGCCGTCATTCGCGGCGCGATCGCGGAAGTGTACGGCAAAGATGTTGCGGAAAAGGTGCGCATCCAGTACGGCGGAAGCATGAACCCCAAGAATGCTTCCGAGCTCATGAGCATGCCGGAGATCGACGGCGGCTTGATCGGCGGTGCATCGCTCAAGGCAGAGGACTTTTCCAAGGTGGTCAACTACTGATGAAACCGATCACAGCTTTGCTCATCCTTGACGGCTTTGGCTATCGCAAGGAAAAAGAGGGCAACGCCATCAAGACCGACGGCGTTGCGAATATCAAGGCGCTGTGGGACAGCTACCCGCATACCCTGCTGCAAGCGAGCGGCATGGATGTGGGGCTGCCCGCGGGGCAGATGGGGAATTCCGAGGTGGGGCATCTGAACATCGGCGCCGGGCGCATCGTGTATCAGGAGTTTACCCGCATCTCGAAATCTATTGACGACGGCGAGTTCTTTCAGAATCCCGCGTTCCTTGGAGCAGTCGAGAACTGCAAGAAGCATGATTCTGCGCTGCACCTCATGGGATTGTGTTCGGATGGCGGCGTGCATAGCCATCTGACACATCTCTATGCGCTCTTGAAGCTTGCAAAGGATCACGGGCTCACAAAGGTCTTTGTTCACTGCTTTATGGACGGCCGCGACGTTCCGCCCACGAGCGGAAAGGGCTATGTGGAGCAGGTCGATGCAAAACTGAAGGAACTGGGCGTCGGCAGGATCGCGACGGTCATGGGTCGTTACTATGCCATGGATCGTGATAATCGCTTTGAGCGCGTGGAAAAGGCGTATGCGGCGCTGACTTATGGCGAGGGACTGACTGCAAGCAGCGCTGCGGAAGCGATGCAGCAGAGCTATGATGCTGGCGTAACGGACGAGTTCGTAGTGCCGACCGTCGTTCTGACGGACGGAAAACCCACGGCCACCATTCAGGCGCAGGATTCCGTCATCTTCTATAACTTCCGTCCGGATCGCGCAAGAGAGATCAGCCGTGCGTACATCTTTGAGGATTTTGACGGATTTGATAGGAAAAACGGCTTCTTCCCGCTGTACTACGTTTCCATGACGCAGTATGACAAAACCTTTGAGGGCCATTTGCAGATTGCGTTCAAACCGCAGTCTATGCATAATACGCTCGGCGAATACTTGGCCAAGATGGGGAAGACGCAGCTCCGCATCGCAGAGACGGAGAAGTACGCGCATGTCACCTTCTTCTTCAATGGCGGCGTAGAGGCACCGAACGAGGGAGAGGATCGCGCCCTGATTGCCTCGCCGAAGGTCGCGACCTATGATCTCAAGCCCGAAATGAGCGCATATGAGGTCACGGACGAAGCCGTCCGCAGGATCGAGAGCGGCAAGTATGATGTGATGATCCTGAACTTTGCAAACTGTGATATGGTCGGTCATACGGGCGTGATGGACGCTGCGGTCGCGGCGGTTCACGCTGTAGATTCCTGCGTCAGAATGGTCGTTGAAGCGATTCAAAAGACGGGCGGCCGCTGCATCATTACCGCAGATCACGGCAATGCGGAATATATGTGGGACGAGAAGGCGCAGGTGCCGTTTACCGCACATACGACGAACCCCGTTCCCTGCATTCTGGTGGACGATTCGAGAAAGAGCGTCGAGCTCCGTGAAGGCGGCAGACTGTGCGATCTCGCACCCACGCTGCTGGACCTGATGGAACTTCCCGTTCCGCAGGAGATGACCGGAAAAACCCTGATAAAATCGTAAGATTTCAGGCCTTTTCCCTTGCAATTTCGACCCGCGCATGATATAATTTGCGTTGCAGTCAATTTTGGAGGAAATAGAAATGACCCTTCTTTCGAACATTATTACCGTCGCGTTGATCCTCGTTGCAATCGCGATCATCATCGTGGTGCTTGTGCAGAAGACC
>HF985523.1:29313-33407 GCA_000432015.1 Clostridium sp. CAG:1024
GTTTCCTTTACCGCCAAGGGCAAGGCAGCCAGCCGCGAGGCAAAGCTCCAGAAGCTGACCATCATCCTTGGCGTCGTCTTCGGCGTGCTGGCAATCGCGCTTGCGATTTTCGGCTGAGAAAACGTTGCAGAAACAGAAACGCTCTGTATCTCGTATGCAGAGCGTTTTTCCTGTTTTCAAAAGCGTTCGGACTTCTGCGTTTTGCAGCGAGCCCTTGACGGCGCAGACAAAAGACGCTATGATAAATATAGATTGTATATTATTTTACGGAGAGGAATCGGTATGCCGATCAGACGCGGAACAAAATTGATCGCGCAGAACAAGAAGGCGCGGCATGACTATTTTATCGAGGATACCTATGAGTGTGGCATTGCGCTCGTGGGAACCGAGGTCAAGTCGATCCGTCAGGGTCAGCTGAACCTGAAAGATAGCTATGCGCAGGTCAAGGACGGCGAGCTGTATCTCATAGGAATGCATGTCAGCCCCTATGCGCAGGGCAACATCTACAATCATGACCCGTTCCGCACGCGAAAGCTGCTCGCGCATAAACGCGAGATCAGGAAGCTCGGCAGCGCGCAGCAGACAGAGGGCATGAGCCTTGTCCCGCTGTCGCTGTACCTGAAGGACGGCAAAGTCAAGGTGGAGCTTGCCGTTGCAAAGGGCAAGAAGCTGTACGACAAGCGCCACAGTATCGCGGAACGTGACGCAGGCCGGGAAATCGAACGCCGCATGAAGGAGACCCACAGATGAGACCCTTACCCTTTACGAAGAATCAGATGGAGCGCATCGTGCGCGATTATCCCACGCCCTTTCACATTTACGACGCGGAAGGTATACGCGAAAACGTGCGCAAGCTGCAGAAAGCGTTTGCATGGAATCCCGGTTTTCGCGAATACTTCGCTGTAAAAGCACTGCCGAATCCCATCATCATGAAGCTGCTGCATGAAGAGGGCTGCGGTATGGATTGTTCAAGCCTGACCGAGCTGATGCTGTCGCGTGCAGTCGGGATCACCGGGCATGATATCATGTTCTCAAGCAACGATACGCCCGCGGAGGAATTTGAGCTTGCGAGCGAAATGGGCGTGCTTATCAATCTTGACGATATTACGCACATTGATTTTTTGAAAGCGCACGGCGGCATTCCGAAAACGATTTGCTGCAGGTTCAATCCGGGCGGCGAGTTCATGCTCGGCAATACGATCATGGGGAACCCGGGCGATGCGAAGTACGGTTTCACACGCGAGCAGATTTTTGAAGGGTTCAGACGTCTGATGGACGAGGGCGCGGAGAACTTCGGCCTCCATGCGTTTCTTGCAAGCAATACGACGGATGACAATTATTATCCGACGCTGGCACGGCAGCTGTTCCGCCTTGCGGTAGAGCTGAAAGAAACACTCGGTGCAAACGTCACGTTTATCAATCTTTCGGGCGGCGTGGGCATTCCGTACCGTCCGTATGAAAAGGAAACGGATATTGCGTTCATCGGCAGCGAGGTCGAGCGAGTGTATCAGGAGGTCGTTCGCGCGGCTGGCATGGAGATCTCGATCTTTACAGAACTCGGACGCTATATTACGGGGCCCTACGGGTATCTGGTGACGCGTGCGATCCACGAGAAGAATACCTATAAGAAGTATATCGGCCTGGATGCCTGCGCATGCAATCTGATGCGGCCGGCGATGTACGGCGCGTATCACCATATTACCGTGCTTGGCAAGGAAAACGCTCCTTTGACGCAGTTGTACGATGTGACCGGTTCGCTCTGCGAAAACAATGACAAGTTTGCCGTTGACCGGCCGCTGCCGAAGATTGACATCGGAGACCTCGTTGTTATCCATGATACGGGCGCGCACGGTTTCTCTATGGGGTATAACTATAACGGCAAGTTGAGAAGCGCGGAGCTGCTGCTTGAAAAGGACGGTTCCGTGCAGATGATCCGCAGAGCGGAAACGCCGGAAGATTATTTCCGTACGTTGGACTTCTTGCATCTTTTTTGAAAGCAGGATATAATAGTAACAGAGAGGGATACATCGCGCCCCTCTCCAAAGAGCTTTGGGGGCGAACATGGTTTCGACGGGGATCATGGAGACCGGATAAGCGAGCCGAAGCCCCGTGCTTCGTTAAAAACGGGAACAGTTTAAAGTAACTGACAACAACAATACTTTAGCAGTCGCTGCGTAACCATACGCGCGTCCGTCCGCCCGCGAAAACCTACCGTTGCGGATACGGGCGTCATTTAGGGTAGGGAACGAACCCGCCTAAGCTTTGCAGCGGGCCGGATTTATGAAGCTACCGGAACGCGGATCCTGTCGACCGGAGCCGCGGAAAGGGAAATCTAAATAGATCGACTACGCTCGTAGAAAGTCTTGTTGACAGGTTTTCGGACGGGAGTTCGATTCTCCCCGCCTCCACCATGAGTCCACCGCAGTTTGGATAGAATTGCGATGGGCTTTTCTATACAGATATGCTATACAGCGTATAAGAATTGGGATTTGCGGGGAGGGGGTGAATTCTATGTGGTATCGGTTGTTAATATGTGATTTAATCATTCCCATTGTTATGCTTATTAGTGGAAGAATGATGTGGAAACATTGTCCCAAACGTATAAACAACATAGTGGGATACAGAACAACTCGCTCAATGAAAAATATGGATACATGGAGATTTGCTCACGACTATTGCGGAAAACTCTGGTGGAAAACAGGATGGGTAATGATTATACCATCTGTTTTGATACATATTCCGTTATACCATAGTGATAAGAATACGATTGGATTTGCAGGGTTGATTCTTATGACAATTCAGTGTTTTATTATGATTGCGTCAATTTATTCGACGGAGAAAGCTTTGAAAAAACATTTTAATGATGACGGAACACGTAGATAAATCCCTGTTTGCTGCGATGTTTCAGTTGAGTAATACGGCCTCAGGATAATGCTGCCCCCTAAACGATTATTAACAGAATTACGGTTCTTTGCCAGAAATAAGGACTTGCAAAAGCAAGTCCTTTTTCAATGCAATTCTCCTTGCAGCGGATAAAACACATTTTCTGATGAAGCTTTGATAGCAGAGGTCGGCTGCAATTTCTGTGCCGGAAGGCGGCAGAAGCAAGGACTATCGAGCCGTTTCAGCCAACGCGCATTTGTGACACAATATCTATTTATCTTCTGGGGAAAGTGCAAAGCCATTCCTTGATAATTTTACAAGGCGCTTTCACAAAGGGAAATCGTTTGCTTTTGCGTCGATCACATCGTCGTCAAATTCTCAAAGCGCTTCAGTCCGAGGAGAAATGGCTGTAAATTATAGAAAATAATTGCAATATATACTTGACATATCCACAAATGCAATTTATAATTGTCATTGTAAGGAGGGGATGCCGATGAGAAATTTAAAAATGAAGTTCAGGCGTATTGAGCTTAACATTTCTCAAACCGAGTTAGCCGGAAGGGCCGGGGTCACGAGGCAAACCATCGGCCTGATTGAAGCGGGGGAGTTTAACCCTTCCATTAAGCTGTGCGTAGCAATCTGCAAGGCGCTGGGCGTAACACTGAACGATTTGTTTTGGGAGGAAGATGAAGATGAAGCGGAGAAAAAGTAATCTGGATGAGCAGCAGGAGCGCAAGCTGCTGGAAATCGAAAGCCGGGGATGCTGGATGGCCTTTTGGGGACTTGTAATCGCCCTGTTTGTGGAAGCTCTGGTCATAAGGGATGTGCGCGCAATTGCTGGTGAATGGATCCTGCTCATGGGACTTGCGGTGTACCTGACCGTTTCATGTATTCGAGCCGGGATTTGGGATAGGAGAATGGATATGAGCCGTAAGACCATCCTTACAATCTCCGTAATCGTCGGGCTTTGTATCGCCGTCTTTCTGTTTGGCTTTACGTTCTTGCGTCATCAAAGGCTTGTCGGCGCTCTCGGTTTTGCTGCGATTTGGGGGATTGGAGCCATCGTACTCTGTTATCTTGTATTGCTCCTGGCGGCACGAGCGACGCAAAAGCGTCACGACAGGCTGAACGCCGAGCCGGATGATGAAACGGATGCGGCGGATCTCCGGTAGGCTTGAAGAGGAGAACCTCCCATACGTCCCGCCCCGCAA
>HF985523.1:33480-43035 GCA_000432015.1 Clostridium sp. CAG:1024
GTGACAGGCGGCGCGCCCCGCGCGGGGTTCTATCAAAATGCGGAACCTGAGCTGTATGCGGGATCCGGCACCGTGCCAAGCGGCGGGCCGGATCTGCCTCCTGCGGAAGTCCGTGTGAAAAAAACGCATTGAGAAGCGCTTGCAATTTGGTAGGGATGTGATAGAGTGAAAAGAGATTGCAAGGAGGAGAGTACACATGGCGCTTCAAACCGATCCGCGACTGCAAAACCAGGTCATTTATTCCGTTTACGTCCGCAATCACACGCCGGAAGGGACATTTCGCGCTGTTGCGGACGATCTCGACCGCATCCGCGCGCTTGGAACGGATATTGTTTGGCTGATGCCGATCCATCCCATCGGCGTTGCGGGGAAGAAGGGGACGCTCGGCTGCCCCTACGCGAACCGCGACTATCGAAGCGTGAATCCCTCTTACGGCACTATGGCGGACTTCCGGTCGCTTGTGCAGCAGATCCATGCGCGTGGAATGAAGTGCATGATCGATGTTGTGTATAACCATACTTCGCCGGATTCGATGCTGTATATGGAGCATCCGGAATACTTTTATCACGACGCGAACGGCAAGCCCGGCAACAAGATGGGGGATTGGTCGGATGTGATCGATCTGGATTACCGCGCACCGGGTCTGTGGAAATACCTCATCGATACGCTTGTTATGTGGGCGGGGATCGTGGATGGATTCCGCTGCGACGTGGCGTCGTTTGTGCCGCTTGCGTTTTGGCGCAGGGCGCGGGAGGCAGTTGCAGAGGTCAACCCGGACTGCATTTGGCTCGCGGAAACGGTGCATCTCGGCTATGGCTGCCTGGCACGGCGAAACGGCATCGATTCCGCTTTGGATACGGACATGTTTTCCGTGTTCGATCTGGAATATGAGTACGATATTCGCGAGGTGTTTGATAAGTATCTTGCCGGAAAGGCGCGCCTTAGCCACTATCTTGATATGCTGAATTTTCAGGAAGGCGTCTATCCTGCAAATTACAATAAACTGCGGTTTCTTGAAAACCACGATCAGCCGCGTATCTGCTCCTATGTGCATGACGAACGCGCACTTGAAAACTATACCGCATTCTTGTATTTTCTGAAGGGCACAACGCTGATCTATGCGGGACAGGAGTTTGAAAACACGCATCTGCCAAGCCTGTTTGACAAGGACCCCATCGATCGGAAAACGGGACGCGATCTCAGCAGTCTGCTTTGCAGACTATATGCGATCAAACAGCGGTTCGGGAGCGCGGATTGGTTCCGCGCGGAGGCGGACGATGCAAAGGACATCGCCGTCTTGCAGCGCGGAAGCGGAAATAGGAGGTTTATCGGTGTGTTCTCTCTGAAAGGGCAGTCGGCAGAGATAACGGTCGATCTATCGGACGGCAGTCGCGAGAATCTGCTCGACGGGACAGCCGTTGAGGTGAAGGATGGAAAACTGTTCTGCAACAGCAAGCCCATGATCCTTTGCACGGATGCCTGAGCAAACGGATTCACGCAAACAAATAAGACATATCCTAATCATTATAAAAAGTGGGATAGAGCTTTGCTGGGAAAAGAAAGCAGGGCGCATGGTATTTAGAAAGGAGCTTGTTTCTTTCTGTAAAAGAGACATTGTGAACACAGTGAAAAAACAAAGAATTCTATTCATTACCATTTCTATACTTGTTATGCTTTTGACCTCTTGTTCTTCTTCGAAGTCGTCGTTCCCTCAATTATCCAAGGACGGAGTCCCATCTGTCGATGAGGTCGGCACGATAGTAGAATCTGCGATGCCGTATTCTGAAATAAATGGAAGTGCTGAGCCTGCTGTAGAATTTAGCAGCGCAGAGGAGGCAGTAAAAGAAATTAAAGCGGTAAAAGCAACAGACCCGAAAAAAATGGCGCATCCGGATGATTTTAAGCTCTATGACAAAAAGTATGTTTATCTTTTAAAAGAAACGCCGCTGCCAGGCTTCAAGCAAACGTCTATTATGATCATCCTCCAAGGCACTTCCATAATTTATCAAACAGACGGTGGCGAGGAACAAGCAGTATTCTCATGGATACAGGGGGGTGAAACTGACAAAAAGGTCGAGGAACGTATTAGCCGCTTCAGTCTTAATCGTTTTAAGGACACGAAGTTCTTTTTTGGAGAACTGTTTAATGATGTTTACATTTATTGGTGGGAAAACGGCGATCAATTCAGCTTTAGGTATCCTGCTGATTCTAACGTCTCTCCAGAGGATATAATAAAGCATCTGGAGGTTGTTAGGTATGATTTATGATTGAGAGTCAGATACTTTTACAGCCATGCAAAGCATAGGCTAATCTTATAGAGAAGATAGTGTCTCCCCTCTTGCCGTAGACAAAACTCTTTCCGAAGTTTTGTTTACGTTCAAACTATTGAAACTGCTTTGAGTTTCGCGTTGGCTAATGGAATGGTTGCTGAAAATGCATTTTTAGATTGGGATTTTTATGTATATGAGCTCATTGAAGAAACCGTTGATGTCCTCGAAATTGGAATTGACAGCTCTCCAATTATTGCAGGATACTATGTTTTAGCGTTTAATCCCAATGATGAGAATGCCCGTGAATATGTTGTCGAAAACGGCATGGAAGTATTGCACATAAAAAATTGTTTCGCTGCAATTATTGATGCAAATGGTGTTTGCTCTATTAGTTCAAAATTGAACTAATTAGTTCCCATGGGAGAGGACATTCTTCCCATGTCCTCTCCACTCTCCAATTATGGCTTTATTATCTCAATAGTTCATAAGGATGTGATAACAGATGAATAAAAAAGCCCTGATAATTCCCTTGCTGATATTTCTGGTAATCGTTGTGTTAGCAGCATCTTGTTTGCTATATAAATTCTATTGGCCTATAGGTGCGCCGGGCGATCCCAATGCCATTTTGCCTCAGGACGAAGGGCATGCTTTGATAAACCATACAGGTACTGCGGTTTCCTTTGGATTAGATTACATTGCTATCGTCAAAGAAAACGGCGAACTGTGGATTTGGAGCATGGACAGCGTCCCATCAACCCAGGATGAGCCTTTTTGCAGGTTTGGAAAGACTTGGAAGCTTGCAGATCACGTTGCCGACGCCGTTCATGTAGGGACCGACACCAACGGGAAAAGAGGCACTTTCCTTTGCGTTCTTTATGAAGACATGTCCCTATGGGCGTGGGATATATCGACATACAGGGAGGGCAACAGAGAAATACCCTCGTCTCATTTTGAACAGACTCCTGAAAAAGTGATGGAAGGCGTAAGCGCAATCATGGCAAATGGTTTGCGCAGTTCATCTTTTTGGGCATTGAAAACAGATGGTTCGTTGTGGACGGTATGGAGAAAAAGGGCTCAGACGGAATCCTCTTTTGAGTTTGAATACAGAGAATATGCTTTTGAAAGAAAAATGGAGAAGGTGCATGCGGTTTGGGTCAATCCGGTTTACAATACGCAAACCTATGTGCTTAGAGAATCGGGTGCGCTCTTTGGCTTTGGAGAAAATGCACGGGGACAGCTTGGCGTGGGCTTTGAGTATGGCAATGCCAAGCATGTTTACATGAAATATCCTGCGAGAATCGCAAATTCGATTGCTTCTGTAATCCCGCAGTCGGAAGAGTCTGAAATACATATGCATACGATGGCAATAAAAAAGGATCGCAGTTTGTGGATGTGGGGGCGGGATATTATCTTTGAACCTGATTCTACGGCCGCCCAATACGCTTCTGAGTACAGTTCTTTCTCGAATAAACCTGTTAAGATCATGGAAGATGTTGCGTTTGGCGCAATGGGCGTCAATCACTGTCTTGTCGTAAAGCAGGACGGCAGCCTGTGGGCTTGGGGTTA
The DNA here is from genome assembly GCA_000432015.1 of Clostridium sp. CAG:1024. Classification (GTDB taxonomy): domain Bacteria; phylum Bacillota; class Clostridia; order Christensenellales; family CAG-138; genus CAG-1024. The sequence goes on from HF985523.1 coordinate 37,317, forward strand.
TAACGATGCGGGGCAGGCGGGCGTGGGGCATAGCGGCAGCGTAAAGACGCCGCAAAGAATCATGGAGCACGTTGTGTCTGTTGCCGCAAGCAACAGGCATAGCTTGGCGGTACAGGCCGATGGCAGTCTGTGGGCATGGGGGGACAATGAAGTTGGGCAGCTTGGAACAGGCGATACAAAAAGCAGGACTTCGCCTACCAAAATCATGGAAGATGTGAACTCCGTTTTTGTGACTTCAACTTTGAACGCCGCCGTAAAACGGGACGGCAGCGTTTGGATATGGGGGAACGCCGCAATATCCCCCGGTTCTTTTGTGGATGAGGAAAACTCGATTTTAAAGCCAGTTTGTATTCTGCGTTAATAGGCGCTGGATTGAAGCTTGCTGTATACCTTGCGATGATGTTCATAATGCGATATGCGACCTAATGCTAAAGATTTGATAAGATGAACTTTAATGTACAAGATGAACACTCACGTTCTTGCTGCATCGCATAAATGAACACCCCATTCCTTAGTACAAGTATTTTATCATACTTGTCTAACAAATGGGGTGCGGTTCATACCGCTGGGGTCTATTTATTATTTATGCTCGGTTGTTTTTTTATACAAAGCTGTAGTTGGATGTAGAAAACACCCTTGACAAATCTCTTTCCAAAACCACCCGTTTCAAGGGCGGTTTTTGCTGTTTGCCGGCCGAGCGCGTCTTAAACGGACGATCAAAGCCCGAGCGGTTCGTCCGTCAGAAACACGTGAAACTCTTTGACGGCGCGTGTGGGCGCTTCGTGAATGGTGATGACGTTGCACATGCGGGCGGGAGTTCGGCAATCCACACATTTTCCCGTTCGTGCACAGGGCGTGTCGAGACCGAGCCGCCAAGCGTTGCCGGGACAGCATTCGCGCCGGGTTCGGGCAATGCCCTCGTCAAGGGACTCGGCTATCTTGTTGCTGCCTGCGATCACAATTACGACCGGAGGCCCATAGATCAGTCCGGCGACCCGATTGCCCGTGCCGTCGATATTGACGAGACGGCCGTCCGTTAACACTGCGTTCGCGGAGCAGAGATATACGTCTGCGTGGAGCGCCTCATGGCGTACCGTGGGCAATTCCTCGGGGGATGCATACCAATGGGCGTGTATCTTGTTGCCCTGGGCGGTCAATGCTTCCGGCAGGCCGAGATCGCGCACGGTGATGCTTCCGCCGATGCCGACGCTGCGGGTGCCGATGAGCGAAAGCGCCGCCTCTTTCGCCTGCGCGCCGGTCTCAAAACGCTCAGCCAGAAAACCGCGGCCGCGAAGCTGATGGATCAAAGTATCGGAAATCATGATTACATCCTCCTGAGAATGAACTGCCACCAGTATAGCATAGAAACAAACGGGCGCTCAAGCGTTCTGCAAACGCGCTTGGCGGAGGAATGCGGCCGGATGCTGATGCTTGCGGCAGACCGCGGCAAATGCTATACTCTGTTTATGAAAAAGATTGCGCTTGCAGCAAAACGGTATTGGATGCCGTTGCTTTCCGGCATTTTGTTTTTGCTTGCGCTCATAGGGCTTTCGACGGCCGGAGAGAACCGCAATCCGATACGCGATTCTTCGCAGGAGCTTACCGCATACTTTCTTGATGTCGGCCAGGCGGACGCCGCACTGGTGCTTTCGGGCGGCAGTGCCATGCTGATCGACGGCGGAAATGTGGCGGACAGCAGTTATATCGTGGCGTTTCTGCGGGATAAGCAGATTCGGTATCTGGATGCTGTGATCTGTACCCATGCGCACGAGGATCACGTCGGCGGGCTGGCCGCGGCGCTCAAGGAATGCAGCGCAGGGACGATTTATGCACCGGTGACGGACTACGAATCCAAGTCGTTTCAGAACTTTTGCAAATACGCGGATAAACGGGGAAAATCTCTGACCGTGCCGAAAGCGGGAGACAGCTTTTTGCTCGGCGGAGCGATGGTGACGTTTTTGAGTCCGGTGGCGGCGCCGGCAACGACGAACGATACGTCGCTTGTCGTTCGCATCGATCTGGGCGAAACAGGCTTCCTGTTCATGGGCGATGCGGAGCGTGCCGCTGAGCAGCAGTTGCTGGAATCGGGCGCGCGTCTGTCTGCGGATGTGTTGAAGGTCGGACACCACGGCAGCGACGGCAGCAGCTCGTATGTGTTTATACGCGAGGTCATGCCGCGCTATGCTGTAATCTCGGTTGAACACGGAAATCGGTACGGCCTGCCGGATGAAGCAGTGCTGAGCAGACTTGCAGATGCCGGAGCGTCCGTGTATCGAACGGATCTCTGCGGTACGATCTGCTGCAAAAGCGACGGACGAACGCTGACGTTTTCGACGGAGCGCGACTATGACCCGCGAACGGCGGTTTTGACGCCGGAGGAAGAATTACAGAGCAGCATTCCGGCAGGGACTTGCTATATCGGCAACAAAAACTCGGGCAAATTCCATAAGCTGACCTGCAGCGGACTGCCTGCGGAATGGAACCGTGTGTATTTTGAAACAAGAGACGCTGCGGTCGCGGATGGGTACGTTCCCTGCGGACGCTGCAATCCTTGAGAAAACAGGAGGCGATGAAAGATGAACTTTTCGTTTGAATTACCGACAGTCGTGCGTTTCGGCCGCGGCGCCGTACGGGAGAATGCAAAACTGCTTGCACTCGGTAAACGTGCGTTCGTCGTGACCGGCGCAAACTCCGGAAGAAAGTCCGGAGCACTCGGAGATGCGCTCTGCGCGCTTTCGGCAGAGGGCGTTGCATATGAGGTGTATGAAGGGATCGGAAGCAACCCGAACGTCTCGGCTTGCAGGACGCTCGGGCAGCGGGCGCGTGCTTTCGGCGCGGATTTCATCGTCGGCATCGGCGGCGGTTCGCCGTTGGACGCAGCAAAGGCGATCGCGGTGTTTGCCGCAAATGAGATCGATGAGCAGCGGCTGTTTCAATATGGCTATGAAAACGGCGTGCTCCCCATTGCCGCAATCCCCACGACAAGCGGCACGGGCAGCGAGGTCACGCCTTGGTCGATCATGACGGACGACACGGCAAAGACCAAGAGATCGTTTGGCGGAACGCTGACATTTCCGCGCGTGGCGCTGCTCGACCCGACATATACGGAAAAACTTCCCCGTGCGATTACGTTTGATACGGGCATGGATGCATTCCAGCATTGCTTTGAGAGCTATCTTTCCATGCGCGCTACACCCGCGACGGACGCGCTGTGCCTTGAGGCGCTGAAACGGTTCTCGCATTGTATGCAGCCGCTTGCCGAGGGAAAGCTCGAGGGTATCCGGGAAGAGCTGATGCTGATCTCGATGCTGGGCGGTATGGCGATTGCACAAACGGGGACAACGCTCATGCATGCCATGGGGTACCCTTTGACTTATTTCCATGATGTTCCGCACGGCAGAGCCAACAGCCTTGTGCTGCCTGCGTACGTGGCCGCGCTCGATGCATACCGACCGGAACGCCTGCGGGAGGCATTGAACGCGCTGGGTGTATCAAAGGACAAGCTCTGCGATTTTGCGAGGATGCATACGGACGATTGCACGCTGCACCCGGATGAAGCGGCGCTGCAATTTTATGCGGAACAGACCTCACGGAAAGACCCGATGGCGACGACCGGCGTTCCCGGCGATGCCGCATCGATCTATCGCTTGTATCGCATTGTGTTTCCGGACTGACAGAGCCGGCTGTATAGATTGGTATTCCCCTGCGGCAAATGCCGTGGGGGATTTTTTTTAGCGGGCTGGCTCGGCGTCCCCTTGACAAAGCCGTTTCCGGTCAATACAATACAAGCGTTGCAAATCGCTTGTTGCATTACAAGAAATTTGGAATTAACGCATCGAAAGGGGTAGGAAAATGCCGCCAAAAGCGAAGTTTACAAAAGACGAGATTGTGAATGCCGCATTGGATGTCGTCCGGAAAAGGGGCGCCGGCGCCTTGACGACGCGGGACATTGCAAGAGAACTCGGCGTATCGACCCGGCCGATTTTTACGTACTTCAATACCATGGACGAGGTAAGGGCAGCGGTTCGCGATGCAGCGGAGCAGCGGTATCTTGCCTATGTGGATGCAGGGCTTGCGGAGGAACAGCCCTTTCGCGGATTCGGAAAGCAGTATCTGCGCTTTGCCGCGGAGGAACCGCAGCTGTATCGGCTTTTGTTTTTTACGCGCAACGCAGAGGGGCAGAACGGCGCTGTTACGGTTATGGAGCATGCGAGAGATCACGCGATCGGTTCGGTCATGAAAACGTATCATGTCGGAGAGGAAGCCGCGGCACTCTATTTCCGCGACATGTGGATCGTGGTGCATGGCCTTGCAACGCTGATCGTGAGCGGCTGCTGCCCCTATACCGAGGCGGAAATGGCGGAGATCCTCATGCAGTGCAGCTACAGTATCTGTAAGGCCATTAAGGAGACCGCGGGGTTTGCGCGCAGCGGATTTGATTCTGACACGGCGTTTCGGCAGCTTATCGGTGAAGACTGAACCGGCAGGCAAAACCAGGCAGGCTGCCGCGCTGCAAAAGCCGGTGATGGGTGCGGGCGAGCGGACATATCGCGCCGTCTACAAAACAATCGAGACGATGCAACCGACGGTTGACGGATTTTACGGTCGGATGGATGGTACGCAACCGGGAATCAACGTATCATGCAGATACAAGCGAGACGGAGGAATCGCACGCCATTGGTATTCAAAACGTCTCTGATCGAAATATTGGGAGGGAATACAAGTGATACTGGCAGACAAGATCATTGCATTGCGAAAGAAGGCCGGCTGGTCGCAGGAGGAGCTTGCGGAGCAGCTCGGCGTATCGCGTCAGGCGGTTTCTAAGTGGGAGGGCGCGCAGTCCGTTCCGGATATGGAACGCATTCTCCAGATGAGCAAGGTCTTTGGAGTAACGACCGATTATTTGCTGAAGGACGAGTTGGAAGCGGAGGAGTATGCAGCGAGCGAACCGGATACGGAGCTGCATCGGGTGACAATGGAGGATGCCGCACGGTATCTGGATCTGCGAAAGGCGGCGGCGCCGAAAATGGCGCTTGCAACGTTTCTCTGCATCACCTCGGCGATACCGCTTCTTCTGCTCGGCGCATGGAGAGAGAGCGCGGACGCCCCGATCACCGAGAATGCAGCCGCAGGGCTCGGGTTGTGCGCGCTGCTGCTGCTTGTGGCGGTGGGCGTCGCGATCTTCCTGACAACGGGCGCAAAGGCCAAAGCGTTCGCGTTTCTTGAGGAAGAGCCGTTTGAGACGGCTTACGGTGTGAGCGGCATGGTAAAGGAACGCAGGACGGCATTCCAGAATACATATGATCGTCTGAATGTCGTTGGGACCGTGCTCTGCATTCTGTCGGTGCTGCCGTTGTTTGCTGCGGTCTGCTTCGACGGTTCGGATCTTTCGTATGTGATCTCCGTTGCGGCGATGTTCCTGATCGCCGGGATCGGCTGTGTCGCGTTCGTCTATGGCGGGACATACAATGCAGCCATGCAGAAGCTATTGGAAGAAGGAGAGTATACAAGAAAGAAAAAAGCAAAGAGCGGGCTGCTCGGCACGATCAGTACTTGTTATTGGCTCATTGCCACTGCGATCTATCTGTATATCACATTTTCTCCGTCCATTGCGCTGGACGCAGGGCGGTCGTGGTTTGTCTGGCCGATCGCCGGCGTGCTGTATGCGGCGGTCATGACGATCGCGGGAAGGAGCACACGGTAGAGAAAGCAGCGGCAG
>HF985523.1:43061-55771 GCA_000432015.1 Clostridium sp. CAG:1024
GGGGGGGCGTCATAGCGGAGGGGGGGCTTATGGCGAGCCCCCTTTTGCTTTTGCATTTTGAAGCGCGATTGAACGCAGTGTGACATTTTATCCGTCCCGCGACAGTAGAGCAGAATCCGTGGTATAGTAGGGAAAAATGTGGTTCATCACCGGGAGGAATCAATATGAGCTTTTTTGATGAACTGGGGAAACGGATCGGAAGCGCGTCTAAGGGCGTGGCGAAAAAGGCGTCGGAGATTGCAGACAGCGCAGGCGTTTCCGTACAGATCGCCGGACTGGAACGCGAGCGGGACGAGATCTACAGAGATCTCGGAAAGATGTATTATGAGCGGTTCGGAACATCGCCCGCAGAGGAGTTCCGCGAGCAGTGCTGCAAGGCGCTCGGCAAGAACGCCGAGATCCAGGCGGCAAAGCAAAAGTATCTGCGCTTGAAGCATGTGGCGCTTTGCGGGAACTGCGGTGCCGAGAATCCGGAAGAAAGCCAGTATTGCAGCAAATGCGGCACAAAACTGTCGCACGAAGACGTAAAGGAAGCGGCAGCGGAGGAAACGGAAAGCGCGGGAACGGAGCCGGTTGGGACGACAGAAGAGCCTGCGCACGACGCTGAGGTTTGACAAGCAGGGCCTGCGGCGTATAATATAGGGAAACAACGAAGAAAGGCCAGGAGATAACCGGGACATGAGCGAGCACTGTACCCATGACTGCGGCAGCTGCCACGAAAGCTGCGCAAGCCGTGAAAAGACGAGCTTTTTAGAGCCGCAGAACGCACAGTCGAATGTGAAGAAGATCATTGGCGTTGTCAGCGGAAAGGGCGGCGTCGGCAAATCGATCGTCACCTCCATGCTTGCAGTGCTTGCAGAGCGCGCGGGCATGAAAACGGCGATCATGGATGCGGACGTGACGGGGCCGTCGATCCCGCGGGCGTTCGGACTTTTGGAAAAAGCTATGGGCGACGGGGAAACGCTGTATCCGGTCGAAACGCGGACAGGGATCAAAACCATGTCTCTGAATCTGCTGCTGGACTCCGAAACGGCGCCGGTCGTCTGGCGCGGTCCCGTCATTGCCGGCTTAGTGAAGCAATTCTGGAAGGATGTCGTCTGGGGCGATACGGACATCATGTTTATCGATATGCCGCCGGGAACGGGGGACGTGCCGCTGACGGTGTTTCAGTCGATCCCGCTCGACGGTATTGTGATCGTTACGAGCCCGCAGGAGCTTGTCGGCATGATTGTGGAAAAAGCGGTCAACATGGCGAACATGATGCAGGTACCGGTTCTGGGGCTGGTTGAGAACTTGAGCTATGTGCGCTGCCCCGACTGCGGACATGTCATCCATCCGTTCGGAGAGAGCCGGCTTGATGCGACGGCGGCAAAGCACGGCATTACGGCGACGGCACAGATGCCGATCGATCCGACGCTCGCAAAGCTCTGCGACGCAGGCAATATCGAGTCCTTCGAGGGCGATTGGCTGAATGGGCTTTTGGATTCACTGCTTGCATACAAAAACGTGGATTGATAAAAAACAGGGCCGTTCTATGCGGCCCTGCGGCGCCCCGATGGGGGCGCTTTTTCTGTTTGCGGCAAAAGGCAGAATCCGGGCAATACAGTCTTTGCAGGGCGCTTCGAACGGGCAATACGTTCCCATAAATGCCGACGCTTTCCGCGCTTTGCACGCGCATTTGGAACGCATAGGATCATTGCAGCTTTGCACGGCAGTCCAGCGCTTCCCTTGCTGCGGCGACCGCTTTTTCCCGGGTGTCGTATAGACCGGATGGAAAAACATTTTCCGCAGGGGCCCAATAGTATTGACCGGAATATGAATCAAACAGCATTTCCATAACGGTATATGAAAAAACGCTGTTCTTGCAGAAGAGCTCGATATAGCAGGCATCGCTGACATCAACGACCTCAACGGCACGGAGATCGGGATGCTTTGGCTGTCTGTTGGAAAAAACGCCCGCAGCCCTGTCGAAATGCCATGTCGCAGAGCGCGTAGTACTGCTGCAAAAAGGATTTGCAAATCGCGATCGGACGGTTGCAATATGGCGCTTCTTTCTGCCATCGTCGTACAACAGCCAGTATTTTTCGCAGCACAAGCGTTCTCTCTTATAGAATGCTATACGCAGGAGTCTGTATTCAAACAGGTCTTTCAAAAAGGCGACGGCGCGCGCTATATACTCATGATTTCGGTTGAAATGATCCGAAAATTGACGACGGCCGGTAAAGAAGAACACGATCACGCGATTCTCAAAGACTTCGAATCCGACATGATTTCCTGCGTCGATAACAACGAGGTCGGAGGTGTGTGCCGACCTCATGTCCTGCTCGGAAAAGCTGTCGGTAAAGGCATTTCCCGTATATGGCCGGACAGTCTCAAGCAGAATTCCCGTTGTTTTGAAGAGCATTTTTCCACCGCCTTTTTCCCATAATAGCATACGCCGACGCCCATTTCAAATGATTGCGGCGGAAGTTATGCGCGGAGATGTGTTTGTATTTGAAACGGTGTGACTGAGTGCGTTAAGAAACAAGACAACATATGAATAACAAAAGAAATCGGCAAGTCTTATATGACTTGCCGATCCTCTGGCGCGCCTGGCAGGATTCGAACCTGCGACCTACCGGTTCGTAGCCGGGCACTCTATCCACTGAGCTACAAGCGCATTTCGCACTTGATTATTGTATCAATACATAGCGAGAATGTCAAGAACAATTTCAAAATAATTCCTGACAAATTTCGAGCCCCCTAAATTCACTCCTGATCCCCGTCGTCAGGGTCAGCAAGCAAACGTTCGGTTCCAAGCAAGGAAGCCGCCGCCATATCATCCTCCAACCGTTCCACGCTGCGCAGTTTGCGGACGATGGAGCGTGTGCGGGTGCCGATGAGCTGATCCAGTTCGTCGTTGACCTGTAGGAGCCTGCGCTGCGAGCTTTGCAGGACGGACGCAAACTTTTCGAATTCTGTCTTGACCGCGCCGAGAACCTGCCAGACCTCGCTGCTCCGCTTCTGGATCGCAATCGTGCGGAAGCCCATTTGCAAGCTGTTGAGCAGCGCTGCCATGGTGGAGGGTCCCGCGATGTTCACGCGATAACATCGCTGCAATTCTTCAACAAGACCGCGATTGACCACCTCCGCATAGAGCCCCTCAAACGGCAGGAACATGATGGCAAATTCCGTCGTGTTGGGCGGATCGATGTATTTGTCGTGGATATCGCGCGCTTCCTTTTTGATTTGCTGGGTAAGCGCCGCTATGGCTGCGCGCAGCTGATCGGGCGAGCCGCTCTCGTAGGCGTCCTGCAATGCGGCGTAGGTGTCGCCGGGGAACTTGGAATCAATGGGCAGATAGACATACTGTCCGTCGTCTGCGGGCAGCTTGACTGCAAATTCGACTCGTTCGCTGCTGCCGCGCCGCGTCGCTACGTTCGTGTCATACTGCTCGGGCGAGAGGATCTCTTTCAGGATCGCGTCCAGCTGGATCTCGCCGAGGATACCGCGCGTCTTTACATTGGAAAGCACCTTTTTCAAATCGCCGACGCCCGCTGCGAGCGACTGCATTTCACCGAGCCCCTTGTAGACCTGTTCAAGCCGTTCGCTGACCAGGCGGAATGATTCCGTCATCTTGCTTTCGAGCGTTTTTTGCAGCTTCTCATCGACGACCTGCCGCATCTGCTCAAGACGCTCGTTGTTATCAGACTGCATCTGGGACAGACGGCGTTCCATGGTCTCGCGGATCTGCTCGAGCTTTTGTTCGTTTGTCGTTTCAAACGTGCGGAAACGGCGTTCCTGCTTATCGGCGGCATGCTGCTGGTTGTCTCCGATCATTTGTCCGAGAGAAGAAACGGAGTGCTGTATGGAATGCGAGACCTCTTGCCTGAGCTGTGCTTCCGAGGCAGCAATGTCCTGCCGCAGTTGTGCTTCGGAAGAGGCAATGTCGTGCCGCAGATGTTCGTTGCGCGGACGCAGCAGAAGAATAACGACAGCGATGAGCAGCGCCGTCGACACACAAGCCAGGATCAATACTGCGATTTCCATTGCGTTCAGTGTCCTCCCAATGTCAAATAAACGCCGAAGGTAATGCCCGCCTGCGCCAGAATATAGGTCGACATTACGATGAGATACCGGAATTTGAGCTTTTTATAGTATTTGTCGTAGGCAAGGACGGAATCAGAAAAGAGGAAAAGGAGCGAAGCTGCGAAAACCATCCAGTGCCAAATCGAACCGTTGGTGACAGCAAAGAGAAACGCGCACAGGCTCATAAAGGAGATTACGGCAAGATAGGAGGCTGCGAGCACCTGCATCTTTCCGCCGATTTCACCTTTTCGAAGCCGGCGCAGCAGCAGCGCGATATAGAGCGCGTACAGAAGCGCGCCAAACGCGATCAGGCCAAAGCGCGGCGCAGCGCCGAGGTGCGTGAGAAAGTATACCGCATATAGTGCATGACCCGCGGCAAAGAAGCTGCTTCCGACCACAAAGAAAAAAGATTTTTTCGCCGCGGCAAGCAGCAGCAGATCCCCGAGAAAGCCGCATAAGAGTCCCAGAGTGATCGCGTGCGGCGTCGGATTCGTCGCAAACAGAAGCCAAAGCGCAAGAAGCGGCATGAGCAGGAGCTTTGTCGCGTAGCGCAAACGTGCGCGCATCGGCGGGACACAGGCAAACAGCTGCGCCCCTGCTGCAATGAGAAACAGGAACAGAATGACATTTGTTTTCAAAAGCGTCGATCCTCCCCAACATCCGGTCGATAAAACAAGTATAGCACAGATGCACTTTTGTGCAAAACTAAGTATTGTTGAAAAAAACTTGTTGTGCTATACTGCAACATGAAAGAATGTGTAGAAGCGGACGGAAAATAACACCTTCCGCAGAATAATGAAGGAGGAGAACTCATCCATGCAATACTCCAAAGATGTGGAAGAGATGGTCTGCGTCAAAAAGGGCGCAGCACATGATCCGGCCCCCATTCCCGAAGAGGGCAAGTGGGTCAAGGCAAAACAGATCAGCGACATCAGCGGTCTGACGCACGGCGTCGGCTGGTGCGCACCGCAGCAGGGCGCCTGCAAGCTCACGCTGAACGTGAAAAACGGTATCATCGAAGAAGCGCTGATCGAGACACTCGGCTGCTCCGGCATGACGCATTCCGCTGCAATGGCGGCAGAGATCCTGCCCGGCAAGACGATCCTTGAAGCGCTGAATTCCGACCTCGTTTGCGACGCGATCAACACCGCAATGCGCGAGTTGTTCCTCCAGATCGTATACGGCCGCACACAGAGTGCCTTTTCCGACGACGGCCTGCCCGTGGGCGCCGGACTTGAAGACCTGGGCAAGGGTCTGCGTTCGCAGATCGGCACCATGTACGGCACAAAGGTCAAAGGCCCCCGTTACCTCGAGATGGCCGAAGGTTATGTCCTGAAGGTCGGGCTCGACGAAGAGGGCGAGATCATTGGTTACCAGTTCGTCTCCCTCGGGAAGATGATGGACGCGATCAAGAAGGGCGTCGATCCGAAGGAAGCGTACGAGCAGAACATCGGTACCTACGGCCGTTTTGCACAGGCCGTCAAGGTCGTCGACCCGCGCAAGGAGTAAGGAGGGCCAGCCATGATTACGTTTGAAGGTTATGAAAGAAGAATCGACAAGATCAACGCCGTCCTGAAGGAGTACGGGATCGCGGGTCTTGAAGAAGCAAAAAAGATCTGCGACGACGCAGGCGTTGACGCTGCGGGCATCGTTCGCGGCATTCAGCCCATCGCGTTTGAGAACGCCTGCTGGGCGTACACCGTCGGCGCGGCGATTGCGCTGAAAAAGGGCGTAAAGACCGCGGCGGAAGCGGCGGAAGCGATCGGCATTGGCTTGCAGGCCTTCTGCATTCCGGGTTCCGTGGCGGATCAGCGCAGCGTCGGCCGCGGCCACGGCAACCTCGGCGCCATGCTGCTCAACGAGAACACGCACTGCTTCGCGTTCCTTGCCGGTCACGAGAGCTTTGCGGCGGCAGAGGGCGCAATCGGCATCGCGCGCACCGCAAACAAAGTCCGGAAAGAGCCCCTGCAGGTCATTCTGAACGGTCTCGGCAAGGACGCCGCTTACATCATTTCCCGTATCAACGGCTTTACCTTCGTTGAAACGGAATATGACTACAAGACGGGCGAACTGCACATCGTTTCGACCAAGGCGTTTTCCGACGGCGACCGCGCAAAGGTTCGCTGCTACGGTGCAGACGACGTCAACGAAGGTGTTGCGATCATGCGGCATGAGAACGTGGACGTTTCTATCACGGGCAATTCCACGAACCCGACCCGCTTCCAGCATCCCGTTGCCGGAACCTACAAGAAATGGTGCGTTGAAAACGGCAAGAAGTACTTCTCCGTGGCTTCCGGCGGCGGCACGGGCAGAACGCTGCATCCGGATAACATGGCGGCAGGCCCCGCGTCCTACGGCATGACCGATACGATGGGCCGTATGCACAGCGACGCGCAGTTTGCAGGTTCGTCCTCCGTCCCGGCACACGTCGAGATGATGGGACTCATCGGCATGGGCAACAACCCCATGGTCGGCGCGACCGTCGCAGTCGCGGTCGCAATCGCGGAAGCCGTTCGCTGAGCCGAATCCCAATTATAACAATCGATCTGCCCGTCCGAGCCGCATTGCTTGGGCGGGCAGCAGTCTATGGAGGTGACACACATGAAGGATCGGACAATTCGCAAGATCGCTCTTTGCGGCATTTTGGCAGCGGCGATCGTGCTGTTGACCATGCTCGTTTCCATCCCGATCCCGGGAGGTCTCGGCTTTGTAAATCTTGGGGATGCGGGCGTGCTCTCCGCAGCGTTTCTGCTCGGAGGCCCGTGGGGCGCACTGACCGGCGGCGCTGCATCCGCGCTCGCGGATCTGCTGCTTGGATATGCGGTCTATATGCCGGCGACGTTTGTGATCAAAGGCGGCATGGCGCTGCTGTTCTGCCTGCTGCAAAAGGTCATGAAACCGCGGCTGCAGGTACTGGCGTTTTTCATATCGGCGCTGCTCGTGCCGTTCGGGTATTTTCTTTACGAAACCATCCTGTACGGCGGGGCGGCTGCGCTGCCGAATGTGCCGTTCAATTTGGTGCAGTGCCTGGTCGGTGCCGCGGTTGCGTTTGCGGCGACGCGCCTGTTTCGAAATCGTTCGATCGGAGGTTTGCAATGAGACCGCTGCGTCCCTATGAAATCAAGCCGCACGGAAGCTATGAGCCGAAGCCGGAGCGCGGCGCCTACCTGCGGCGGGAGCCGAAGGGCGACCCGGATGTGCTGCTGTTTTCGTTCCCGGACGGCGAGCGGGAGATCTTTGCCGCAGCCGATCTGTTGTCCGTGCAGGGATATACTGCGCGCATTGCGGTCGTTTCGGATGCAGCGCTGTTTCTCAAACAGGAGCCGAATTATCGAAACGGCATTTTTGCGGACAGACCCGCGGCGCGTGTGGGGCTTGCCTTAAGCGCAGACGAGCAGGCTGCGCTTCGGGAGCTTTCGCCTGAGACGGTATTGCTGAACGGCGCGGGAAGAGCTGAGATCGCCCGCGCGGCGCTTGCCGCCATACAGACATCGGCACGCGGCTGATGCGGAAAAGAACGAACGGTAAAGAATGTGCGGGCGTCGGTCAAACGCCCGCTTTTTTGCCCGCCAGAAAGAAATATAAAACTTTATATGACTTTTCTTTCAGAAGCCTTGCAAACCATGGCGTAAGGAACGTAAACTTGTAGTCAAGAAATAACGGCAAGGTAGAAACATGCAAAGAAGAAAAAGACGCAGACACAGCTTCGCTTGGATCCTGAAACGTGTATTCCGAAACATTCGGCAGGAACTCGTGTACCAGCTTCGGCGATTCTTACGCAAGTGCTATCGGCTCGGCGCGCCGATGTGCATCTTTCTTTTCTGTGCGTTTGTGTTTGTAACGACGGGCGTTGTGCTGCTTGCAACCATTCCCGCCCGACAAAGAGCGAGGACGGAGGCCGCGGCACAGACGACTCTTCCCGCACCACAGACGATTCCCGATAGGAGCGAATGGGACATCGAGCCGACAGCCGTTCCGTTCGGCGATGAGGACTATGCGGATGACGCGGCGCCGACGAACATCGAACCGGATGCAGGAGCGGAAGAGAGCGATCCGGCAGCCGTACTCCCGGCGGACGGACAGCAGGGAGCGCCGGAGCCCACAGCAGAGGTGCGCTATGAAAAGGGAAGCGAAGGCGAAGATGTGCTGGATATCCAAAAGCGGCTTATGACGCTCGGCTATCTCTCGCTTGACGAGCCGACGAGCTATTATGGAAATGCGACGCGTGATGCGGTGCGTTTTTTCCAGCGTCAACACGCGCTTGAGCAGGACGGGATCATCGGCAACGCGACCTATGCGCTGCTCATGTCTGACGAGGCGCGTCCCTATGTGATGATGGAGGGCGCGGAGGGTGACGATATTGAGGTATTTCAGGACATGCTCTATGACCTCGGATATCTTTCACGCAGCCAGGTGACTGGATATTATGGAACGGATACGGTCGAGGCCGTAAAAAAGTTTCAGAAGCGCAACAAGCTGTCGCAGGACGGAAAAGCGGGCGAGAAAACGATCGAAATGATCAACTCCGCAGACGCGCGAGTATCGTATACAAAGGAAAAGGAGATCGAAGAGGAGAAGAAGAAGGAGGCCAAAGAAGCGGCAAAGAAGACCGTTGAAGGCCGGATCGACTCCATGATCAAGGTCGCAAAGTCGCAGCTCGGCAAACCCTATGTGCTCGGCGCAAAGGGCCCCGACAGTTATGATTGCTCCGGCTTTGTGTATTATTGCCTGCGAAAAGCAAACGTCTACTGCCGCCGTTTGAATGCGGCAGGCTATTCGAGGACGGATTCTTGGAAAAAGATCACAAGCATGAGCGACTTGAAAAAGGGCGATCTGATTTTCTTCAGCTCCGATGACGATAAATCGGTCGGACACGTCGGGATCTATATCGGAAGCGGCGAGATGATCGACGCATCCTCCGGCAACGGAAAGGTCATCCGCAGATCCTGCCGTACTTCCTACTGGAAACAAAACTTCGTCTGCGGACGCAGACCCATTGAGTAGAAAGGAGCCGTTGCGGCACAGCCCGCGCAAGAGAACGAATGCTGCTGTATCACGCATCCCCCGTGCCGGGACTGACGGAACTGCGCCCCTTTGTCTCTAACCACGGGACGTCCTGCGTCTACCTGTCAGAAAAACGGGAAAACACGCTTGTATATCTCAGCAATGCGGTCGAGAAGTATTGTCGGGAGACGGGGTTTCTGCATAGCGGCATCTGGCAGAAATGGGCAAGCTATGGGTTTACAAAGAACGGACTGCTGTGCCTCGACGAGTATTATGCGAACGCGACGTTTGAGACCTATTGCGGCGTACAGGGATATATTTATGCCGTAGAAGACGCGCCCGGGATCGAACGAATGCAGGATATCCCGTTTGGCAGGATCGCAAGAACCCCGTTGAAAGTAGTTGGGACGGAGCGGGTCGAGGATGCGTTTGCGGCGCTGCGTCAGGCAGAGGAGCAGGGGAAGCTGCTGCTCAGACGGTACGCCGACTTGACAAAGCCGGAACGCGACTGGCTGCGCGACACGATCTCGGAGGAGTATCAAAGCGCAGAAAGCCACCCGGAATACCGCCATTTTTTGCGCGGTAAGCTGTCGGAGTATCTGAAGGACCGGTAAATTGCCGCAGTGCAAAGAACAGGATTTGATAAACAGACCGCGGCCGTTTCGATCATTACATCGAGACGGTCGATTCGATAATAAAGTAGCGCTTATGCGGATGGAGGGGGGCGCTGCGAAGATAGAACATTCAAGGTTTCGCGTTGCAAGAAACCTGCTGCTGTTTTGGACACTGTATGTGGGCCTTGGCGCGGTCGCGGGGGCGGTCGGAATGCTGGCCGATCCATCGGGAAAAGCCATGGGGATGGACGCCATGCTGCCCTGTTTTCAAAAGCTGCCGTTCGCGGACGTTCTGTTTTCCGACCTCCTGTTTTCGGGGATCGCACTGCTCATCGTCAACGGCATAACCAACCTGACCGCGGCGGGACTGCTGCTTGCGAAAAAACGTGCGGGCATATTTCTTGGCGGCTTGTTCGGCGTGACGCTGATGCTCTGGATCCTGATCCAGTTCTATATGTTCCCGCTGAATTTTATGTCCACGGCATATTTTATTTTCGGATTTCTCCAAGCGGCGACGGGGTACGCGGCGTGGGTGTTTGACGCACAGGAACGGTTCTGCTCGCATCCGGATCCGAAAGCATATCCGAATATTGGGAACGACCCCACGCGGCTCGTGGTGTATTTCTCCCGCATGGGCTACGTCCGAAAGGCGGCGCTGGAAGCGGCGGATCGCACGGGCGCGGTCGTTTATGAGATCAAAGCGAAGGAGCGCACGGAGGGAACGCTCGGTTTTTGGTGGTGCGGACGTTACGGAATGCATCGCTGGCCGATGCCGATCGAAGAGGTGCGAGTTGATCTTTCGTCCTATGCGCACGTGACGATCTGCTCGCCTATCTGGGTATTCGCGCTTTCCGGGCCGGTGCGCGCCTTCTGTCAAGCGGCGCACGGGAAGATCCGCGCAGCCGAGTATATCCTTGTGCATCATACGCACGGCATATATCGGAATGCGGCCGCGGAAATGGATACGCTGCTCGGAGCGAAAGGAAACGCTTTGACCACGATCTGCTGTAGACGGGGACGCTTTATTTCAGAGAAGAAGTATTGAAATAAACACTTGACAAGTAAACGGTCGTTCACTATACTACGGTGTGAACGATCGTTTATTATTTTGGGAGGGGGAGATCGCATGGAAAATACGCGGGAGCGTATACTCGAAACGGCACTTGCACTGTTTTCAAAAGATGGATATGCGGCAGTCTCCGTGAGTACGATCGCCGCGAAACTCGGCATGACAAAGGGCGCGTTGTACAAGCATTATCGAAGCAAGCGTGACATTTTCGACCAGATCGTGCTGCGCATGGAAAGAAACGACTTCGAACGAGCAAAGGACTTTGCACTGCCGGAGAACGACTGGAATGCGATGCCGGAGGCATATGCGGCCGCCCCGCTTGCACAGCTGCTTGCGTTCAGCCGAGCACAGTTCCGGTATTGGACGGAAGACCCGTTTGCAAGTGCGTTCCGAAGGATGCTGACGATCGAGCAGTACAGCAGCGCAGAAATGACTGCGCTCTATCAGAATTATCTTGGCGCCGGCCCGTTGGAGTATGTGGAGGAACTGCTGAAGAGTCACGGCGTTTCGAAAGCAAAGGAGAAGGCGCTCGCGTTCTATGCACCCATGTATTATTTATACAGTCGTGTAGATGCCGGAATGGATGCTGCGGAAGCATACAGACAGCTTGACGCGCACTTTGAAAGCGCATATCGGCAATGGATGGAGGAAAGCGAAGCGTGATGATCAATGTATTTCCGCGCTGGGCGGAAGAAGCCGCGGAGGCTGCGTCCGCGTTGACGCTGCGCCGTGTTGTTTCACAGGAAAAGGGAATGTACCGTATCGCGGGTCCCGAAGGCGAACAGGCTGCCTGCCTTTCGGGGAAGTTCCGTCTTGGCGTCGAAACGGCCTCCGAATATCCAGTGGTCGGAGACTATGTGTTGGTCGACGCAAGCCGAGGCGAGCTGGCGGTCATCAAACGGGTGCTGCCGCGCAAGAGCCTGTTTGTCCGAAAAGCGGCGGGGACAAAACGTACAGAACAGGCGGTCGCAGCAAATATCGATACCGTGTTCCTCTGCATGGCGCTCAACCGTGATTTTAATCTGCGCAGATTGGAGCGGTATCTTGCCGTCGCCTGGGACAGCGGCGCTACGCCGGTCGCGCTTTTGACAAAAGCGGATCTTGCCGATGATCTTGAAGAGAAAACGGCCGCGGTGCAGAGAACGGCGCCGGGAACGGCGCTGATTGTGACCTCTGCGCTGGAATCGCTGGGGCTGGATCAGCTTGCGCCATATCTTGAAGAGGGCGCGACCGTTGCCTTTGTCGGGTCATCCGGCGTCGGAAAATCTACGCTGGTGAACCGTCTGCTTGGGGAAGAACGCCTTGCAACGAATGGCCTGAGAAACGACGATCGCGGACGGCACACCACCACGCGGAGAGAGCTGCTGTGCTTGCCCTGCGGCGCGATGGTCATCGACACGCCCGGCATGCGTGAGCTGGGAATGTGGGAGACGGGAGATGGTCTCGGTGCCGCATTTTCGGAGATCGAAGCGCTTTCCGCGGCTTGCAGATTTCGTAACTGCACACACACGAGCGAGCCCGGCTGCGCTGTACAGGCGGCGATCGCGGCGGGGGAACTGGATCCGGAGCGTTGGCTTTCCTATCGAAAGCTCGCGGCAGAGTCGGCGTATGCAAAGAATGCGGAACAGTCGGCATATGCGAAGGAAAAGAAGTTCAAGGCCGTTGCAAAACTGAACAAACAAATGAAGAAACGGTGAGAAACAAACAATGCACTATCCGAAGAGCAAAAAGTATGATACACAGGCTTTGCAAGCAAAAATTATGGGACCGAACCCCGTTAAACTGGAGGAAGAGCTGCTGCTGGCGCATAAGATCCCGGCGGGCGCAGTCGTGTGCGATCTCGGAAGCGGACAGGGACTGACGTCCGTGTTTCTTGCAAAGGAGTATGGGTTCCGCGTATATGCGGCGGATCTGTGGAGCGAACCGGAGGAGAATCAGGCGTTTTTCCGTGAGAT
>HF985523.1:55839-63531 GCA_000432015.1 Clostridium sp. CAG:1024
GCCGCTCTTCCGTTTCCGAAAGCATTTTTCGACGCCTTGGTGAGCACGGATTCCTATAACTACTTTGGACGCGATCCAGCCTACCTTGATGAGAAACTGCTGCCGTTTGTGAAAAAGGGCGGATACATCTATATTGCGATCCCCGGTATGAAGCACGACTGCCATGATAACCTGCCGAAGGAACTGCTGCTGTCTTGGACGCCTGAACAGCTCGATTACATGCATGACGTACCGTATTGGCGGAATATGGTCGAACAGAGCCGCTTGGCCGAGGTGATCGAGGTACGGGAGATGGAGTCGAACGAAGAGGTTTGGGCAGATTGGCTCAAGCAGGAAAACGAGTATGCACGGGGCGACCGCAGATCCATGGAGGCGGGCGGCGGCGCATATCTGAACTTTATAAAAATCGTTTTGCAAAAGAAGTGAGCGTCGTCGGAAACGCCCCGTTCCGCCTTGGCTTTTCGGGAGATGCGTTGAAATACTGCATTCGACCGACAAATTTTTGCACGCATGTAGAAAATATGCTATACTACAATACTGTGGGCAGATTTGATTTGCCGCCGCACCGCAAAGCCGGAGAATCGGCTCGCGGCGCGAAATGACTGCAAGGAGCTACGGGAATGAAGATCGACGCAATCATGGATAAGATCGAGCTTGTGCTCAAACGTGACTATCAAACGACATTGCTGGACGCGACGCCGCAGCAGCTGCACGATGCGCTTGGCGCCGTTGTGATGGGCGCTATCGCAGAGCGGTGGTACGAGAGCCGCCATGCGCATGAGCATACGCGCGAGGCGTACTACTTCAGCGCGGAATATCTTGTCGGACGCATGGTGTATAACAACCTGTTTTCACTCGGAATGCTCGATGAGATCAAGGAAGAGTTCCAAAACCGTGGACTGGATCTTGCCGTATTTGAGGACATCGAAGATGCGGCGCTCGGCAACGGCGGCCTCGGTCGCTTGGCGGCCTGTTTCCTGGATTCGGCGGCAACAATGAACCTGCC
Organism: Clostridium sp. CAG:1024; assembly: GCA_000432015.1. GTDB lineage: Bacteria > Bacillota > Clostridia > Christensenellales > CAG-138 > CAG-1024. The sequence goes on from HF985523.1 coordinate 56,846, forward strand.
GCTCGACGGCTACGGCCTGCGGTACAAGTACGGCTTGTTCAAACAGACGTTCTCCGACGGGTTCCAGGTCGAGAGCGCGGACGATTGGCAGCGCGGCGGAGATCCATGGAGCCGCAGACGCGACACCCATGAGGTGCTCGTTTCGTTTAAGAACGAGACCGTGCGCGCGGTTCCGTATGATATGCCCGTGATCGGATACGGAACGGAAAACATCGGTACGCTGCGGCTTTGGCAAAGCGAGCCGATGGTTGATTTTGATTTTAAGCTCTTTAACGATCAGGAATACGCGCTTGCCGTACTCGAAAAGAACCGCGTGGAGGACATCACCCGCGTGCTCTACCCGAATGACTCAACGCCCGCGGGCAAAGAGCTTCGCCTAAAGCAGCAATACTTCCTTTCGAGCGCATCGCTGCAGGATATTCTGTTCCGGTATAAACGGGAGAACCGCCCGATCGAGCGCTTTGCGGATTCGGTCACCATTCAGTTGAACGATACGCATCCCACAGTCAGCATTCCGGAACTGATCCGGCTGCTGATGAAGGAAGGGCTGGGCTTTGAGCAGGCGTTTGAGGTCGCGCAGCGCACCTTCAATTATACGAACCATACCGTTATGGCCGAGGCGCTCGAAAAGTGGGACGTCGATTTGTTCCGCGGCGTGCTGCCGGAGATCTTCAACATCATCTATCAGATCAATACACGGCTCTGCGGCGAGCTCATGGAGCGCGGTATGGATTGCAGCCATATGGCGATCATCCAAAACAAGCTGATCCATATGGCAAACCTTGCGGTGTATGGTTCGAGCCACATCAACGGCGTCGCCAAGATCCACACCGAGATCCTGAAAAACGACGTCCTGCACGACTGGTATCGCCTGTATCCGGAACGCTTCCAGAACAAGACCAATGGCATCACGCAGCGTCGCTGGCTGGGACTGTGCAACCCGGAGTTGTCCGCGTTTATTGCGGAGCGCATCGGCGGCTACGGCTTCCTGACCGATCTTGACGCGCTGAAACAGCTCCGTGAACACCAAACGGACGCTGACGTGCTGGCGTTCAATGCGGTCAAGCAGGAAAAGAAGGAGCAGCTCTCCGAGTATATCGAAAAGAAGGAAGGGGTTCTGCTGCCGCCGGAGTTCCTGTTTGACGTGCAGGTGAAGCGTATGCACGAGTATAAGCGCCAGCTTTTGAATGCGTTTTCGATCCTCGATATCTATTATGGATTGAAAGAGGGAAGGATTCGTAATTTCACGCCGACCGCTTACATTTTCGGTGCAAAGGCCGCACCGGGATATATTCGGGCGAAGGCCGTCATCAAGTACATTAACGAAGTGGCGAAGAAGATCAATGCCGATCCCGATATGCAGGGCAAGATGAAGGTCGTGTTCGTGCAGAACTATAACTGCTCTTATGCGGAGCACATCATCCCTGCCGCGGATATTTCTGAGCAGATATCCCCGGCCGGAACGGAAGCATCCGGCACGGGCAACATGAAGCTGATGCTCAACGGCGCCGTAACACTCGGAACCTATGACGGCGCGAATATCGAGATTGTCCAGCAGGCGGGCGAAGAGAATAACTACATCTTTGGATACCGTGTGGAACAGCTGAACGCCATGAAGGACGGCTACGATCCGAAAACGATCTATGACAGAGAGCCGCGTGTCCGGCGCGTAGTGGATACGCTGATCGACGGAACATTCTCGGATGATAACAGCGGCGCGTTTACGGATCTGCACCGCGCGCTTCTTCAGGGCGCAAGCTGGCATAAGCCTGACAATTATTTTGTGCTGCTTGAGATGCTGCCTTATGTGGAGCGGAAGCTGCAGGCCAACAGGGACTATCAGGATCGCATCGCTTTCGGAAGAAAGTGCCTTCTGAATGTCGCGGCAGCGGGTCCCTTCTCTTCCGACCGTACCATCCGTGAATATGCCGATGAGATTTGGCACATTTTCCCCGTCATGGTTGAAAAGGCAGCGACACTGTTCTGATACAGAGGCAAACAAACAAACGCCCGGCAGAGTTCCACTCCGTCGGGCTTTTTTCATTTCAGGAGGCCGCAGGCAGTGAAATGCCGGCAGCCGGGCAGAACGCGAAGAAAAGCGTCAAACCTGCTTCCAATGCTTGAGGTGCGGCACGACCGCTTCCATATGCGCCCTGACCTGCTCTGCGGGCCAGCTTTCGCTCGACATATGCTCCACACAGAAATCAATGAGCTGTTCCTTGCTCTGATACTTGAATGCGCCGTCCGTATAGCACCATTTGCAGTAGTCCTCATTGAATGCGCCGTCCGGTTCCCTGCTGATGGTGGAATCGTCGAGCGGCATCCCGCAGCACTGACAGATCAGCTCCCGCGGCGAGCCTAAGATCGTGTTGATCGAAACGTCGAAGAGAGCCGATAGAAGCTTTAGCGTTTCCGTGTTTGGAACGGTATCGCCGTTTTCCCATCGCGACACGGCTTGCCGCGTCACATGTACCTTTTCGGCCAGCATATCCTGGGACCAGTCTTTCTGTGTCCGAAGCTGGAGGAGCATATCCTTTGTTTCCATAATTCATCACCGCCTTGTGTCCAGTATACCGAGAGAACGCACGGAACGCAAGCAACGCGCTGTTGCGTTTTACAGTGAGAGCGAATGCAGTTCCGCATCCGCCGCGCCGTTTTTCAGCGTCAAAATGGCATAACCGGGTTTGGAGCCGCCGCGCGGAAGATTGAAACTGCCCGGATTGACGAGTAGACAGCCGTCCTGCTGCGCGATGAGCGGAATATGCGTGTGACCAAAGAGGGCGATAGAACAATCGCGTTCCATTGCGGCGAGCGCAATGGTATACGGGCTGAGATAACGGTGCCCGTGCGTCAGAAACATGCGGACTCCGCCGAGCGTTTCCACACGTTCGTATGGCTCGCCGTGCGTGTAATCGCAGTTCCCAAGCACAGCATAGCAGGGAACGCCAAGCTCCGAAGCGATCTTTGCACCGTCCGGCGCGAGGTCGCCGAGGTGAAGCACGGCGTCGATGTCTTTCAGACTAGCCTTGATAAGCGGGAGCCGGGAAACGGAGCCATGCGTATCGGAAAAGACGGCGATCTTCATTGCTTTTCGTTTTGCAGGGCTTCCTCAAGCAGCGCAAGCGAACGGCTGCGGTGGCTTACGGCATTCTTTTCATCCGCGGATAGCTCCGCGAAGGATTTTTCGAGCGGCGGATAAAAGAAGTATGGGTCATAGCCGAAGCCGTTTTCGCCGCGGGCCTCATGCAAGAGCCGACCCTCCGCATATCCGATGACGCAGAGCGTTTCGCGCCCGCGGCGTGCAAGCGCGATCGCGGAAGCAAAACGACAGCTGCGCAGCTCGTCCGGGACATTTTTCATGTCCTCCATCAGCTTTCTGTTGTTGTCGGCATCGTTATGTCCTTCTCCGGCATAGCGCGCGCTGTAAACGCCGGGCGCACCGTTGAGCGCATCGACGATCAGTCCGCTGTCATCGGCGAGAGCGGCGTCAAAGCCGGAAGCGGCGGCAAGAACCTCTTCCGCCTTTTTGATCGCGTTTTCCTGGAAGGTCGTACCATCCTCGACAACGTCGATGGACAGTCCGGCATCTCGAAGCGTGCTCATGTCGGTGAAGTATTTTCCGACGATCTGCCGGATCTCACGCACCTTGTGTGCGTTGTTGGATGCGATGATCAAACGCATGGGAAATTCTCCTTTTCTGTCGTTGGTTCCAGAGCCCGGACGGCGGCGGCCTCCGGCGTCACATAGAGAGTCTGATTGTTGGTATAGATGACCATGCCGGGCTTCGCACCGGACGGCTTTTTGACATATTTGCGTAGAGCGTAGTCGACCGGTACGGATGCGGAATGCTGTGCCTTGCTGAAATAGGCGGCAAGCATCGCGGCTTCGCGAAGCGTATTATCCGGCGGCATTCCCGCAAAGTCTACGATCACGTGTGAACCGGGAATGTCCTTGACATGCAGCCAGAGATTGTCGCTTGCGGCGCGGTGGAGCGTGAGCTGATCGTTTTGGCGGTTGTTCTTGCCGACGAATATGCGCACGCCGTCACTCGACACAAATACGGCGGGGGAGGAAGGCGGCTGCTTCTGCGGCTTTATGCCGCGGCGTTCAGGCTTTTGATAACCAAGCTGGACAAGCTCCTCGCGGATCTCCGTGAGTTCCTGCAGCGTGCTGCACTTTTCAATGTTGTCGAGCTGACCGTCAAGATAGGCGATCTCCTCCTCGACGGAGCCGCGCATTCGTTCGGCATACGCGCGGGCGGCCTTGCTCTTGCGATACTGCTTAAAATATCGCTGCGCGTTTTCGGTCGGCGAGAGCAGAGGATCGAGCGCGATCGAACAACGCTCGGGCGGGTCGAGGTAGTAGTTTTCTGCGGCGAGCACGCTTTGGCCGCGGCAGATGCGGTGCAGATTTGCCGTGATCAATTCGCCGTACAGCCGGTATTGCTCGCATTGCGCTTCACCGAGGATCGCCTCCCGGTAGACGGCGAGCTTGTTTTCCGCACGCCTGAGCTGCGTTTCGAGCGAGCGGCGGAGCGCTGCGCTGCGGCGTTCAATGCGGACCCGTGCATCGCGCTTTTCAAAGAAACGGTCGTAGGCGGCGGACATGCTGGAAGCGGCTTCGATCCTTGCAAATGCCTGCGCAGGGGAAAAGGGAAACACCGCGACAGGGTTTCCGTCACAGCCAAACGCGATCGACGGCGCGAAGCGTCCGTCCCGCAGCTCTCGGATCGTCCGGCACAGGGGATGTGCGTTTTCGGCCTCTCCGATAAGCGCTGCGCTCGCGGCGCGGGAAAGCCCTGCGTATTCTGCCTGAAGCGCGCGAGCAGGTGACGGCTGCGCAAGCAAAGCTGTAAGAGCAGCATCGTCTGCGTCGAGAAGCGAACGCTTTTGCTGTGCGGGCGGATCGGTGAAGCGCGCGCCGGGCATCAGAATGCGCAGTGTGGACATCGCGGGCGTGACATGACGCAGCGCGTCGACGACCACACCGTTTTGTATGAGCGTGACGTTGGAATTGCGCCCCATCAACTCTACAGCGAGACGGAGTTCAATGGGATCATCCAGTTCGCTGCGGGCGCCGAGCGTAAAGACGACGTAGCGGTCGAGACCGAGCTGCTCGATGCTTTCGATGCGCGCACCCACGAGACGCCGCCTGAGAAGCATACAGAACGCCGGAGGTTCCGGCGGATTCTGATACGTCTGTTCCGTGAGCTGGATGCGGCCATTTTCCGCATGAACGGAAATCAACAGCCGACTGGTTCTGCCTGCCGCGCGCACGGTCAGGAGCAAAGCGTCTTTTTCAGGCTGCTGCACTTTGTCGATCTTGCCGCCGATGAGCGGCCGGATCTCGGCAAGACAAGCGTACAGCGAGAGACCGTCCATGGACATGCGAGTTACCGCCCTTCCTCGTTTTCGCGCTTTCGGTCAAGCAAAAGCCGATAACCGCCGGCCCCGTAGGACAGGCAGCGATTAACGCGGCTGATCGTTGCCGTCGAAGCACTGAGCTGCTGTGCGATCTCCTGATAGGTCACGCCGTCATCCAGCTTGCAGGCGACGTCCCAACGCTGCGCGATGGATTTCAATTCGGCAATGGTGCAGATATCTTCAAAGAAACGATAACATTCCTCGCGGCTTCGGAGCGAGAGGATCGCGTCAAACAGTGCATCCGCTTCCGCGGAACGCAGCTTGGATGAATAAGACTCCATGCAAGTATCACCTCACTAAGCATTGTAAACGCTTTCACGCGATAAAGCAAGAATCAGCCGCGCGCCCGGGCGTCGCTTTCAGCGTTCCCTGCGCAAACAAGCATGGCGCGGCGTACAGCCCTTTTCGGAATGCGTCGATCGAATCAAAAGGAGCAGATAGAACAAACGGAAAATAAAGAAATCCGGCATATCAGTGACATGCCGGAAACTGAAACAATATTCTGAGGGGCTTACAGCGCCTGCGCTTGTTTCTTGGCGAGTTGCGCCTTCTTGCGGTTGGCTGCGTTCTTGTGGATCACGCCCTTGGTGGCAGCATGATCAACGGTGCTGACGGCCTTCAGGTATGCAGCCTGCGCGGCATCCTTATCCTCAGCGTTAAGCGCCTCATCAAAACGGCGGATCGCGGTCTTAAGAGCGGACTTTTCCATGCGATTGCGCAGATTCTGCTTCTCCGTGACCTTGACACGCTTGATAGCGGACTTAATGTTAGCCAAAACCCATTCACCCCCTGTACAAATATTCAAACTCGAACAGAAAACATTTTAGCACACCCGCACACCGATTGCAAGCAGTATTTTCGGGATTTCTTGGGAAAATCAGAAACGGATCGGCATTCTTTTCAGCCGAAGCGCGTTGAGCAGCACCGTAACGGAGGAAAGACACATCAAAAGCGCTGCGAACGGCGGTGAGAGCAGCGGCCCGCCGAACAACGTCAGTGCGCCCGCTGCGAGCGGAATGGCGATCCCGTGGTAGAAGAAGGCCCAAATAAGGTTTTGACGGAGGATACGCATGACGGCACGGCTGATGCTGAGCGTTTCCGCGATGCTCTCAATCCGGCCGCGCAGCAGAACGACGTCCGCCGAAGCGAGGGCAGCATCCATTCCCGTTCCCATCGCAAAGCCAATGTCGGCTGTGCCAAGCGCAATGGCGTCGTTGATCCCGTCTCCCGCCATACCGGTGCGGGGCCCGCCCTGCTGAAGGG
>HF985523.1:63560-64058 GCA_000432015.1 Clostridium sp. CAG:1024
ACGTTCCGCTTTTGCTTCCGGCGACATTTCTGCGTAGACTTCTTTGATGCCGCAGGCGCCGGCGACAGCGTGCGCGGTTTTTGCATCATCGCCGGTCACCAGGATCGGACGGATACCGCAGCGCTGCAGTTTCGCAACGCCTGATTTGGCGTCCGGCTTCAAAGTGTCGGCAATGCCGATTACACCGGAAAACTTTCCGTCGATCGCGAGAAGCACGGGAAGCTTTCCGCATCGCTGAAGCGCGGCAAAATCCATGGGACAGGGAATGCCGCGTTCCTCAAACAGCTTTTCGCTGCCCATGAGCAGCTGATGCCCCTCCACGGCGGCTGAGGCGTCGAAGCCGGAAAACGCGGAAAAGGTGTCACAGGGAAGCAGCCGCATCCCGCGTTTCGCCGCGTAAGCCGTGATCGCCTTGGCGATCGGATGTCCGCTGCATTGTGCACCGGAGGCAAACATCGCCAGGAAGGTCTCCTCCCCGATATTGTAAGGAAGAACGTC
>HF985523.1:64216-82201 GCA_000432015.1 Clostridium sp. CAG:1024
ACGGGACGGCAAGGCCGACCGCACAGGGGCAAGCGACGACCAAAACGGAAATGAACGCGTTGAGCGCGAATGCTATCGGCTTTCCTGCAAACAGCCAAATGACAGCGCTGAGCAGGGCGATTCCCAGCACGGCAGGAACAAGGACCGCACAGACGCGATCCGTTATGTGAGAAGCGGGCGTTTTGTGCTGCTGCGCGTTACGGACAAGACGGATCATCTGCGACAGGGAAGTCTCGTCTCCGACGCGCAACGCGGTCATCGTAAACGCGCCGGAGCCGTTCACGCTTCCGCCAATGAGCATATCGCCCGTTTGCTTTTCCACAGGCATGCTTTCCCCTGTCAGTAAGGATTCGTCCACGCTTGCAAGCGGTGATTCCAAGCGACCGTCGGCGGGAAGCCGCTCCCCGGGATGCACATACAACTGATCGCCCGCCATGATATCCGCGATGGGAATGCGGCGGAGAGTGCCGTCCGGCTGCAGGATGTTCGCATGGTCAGGCGCGAGAGCGCGGAGCGCTTCAATGCTGTCCTGCGTTCTGGCGGCGGCGCGCCGTTCAAAGCTCTGTCCGAGTAGAACAAATGCAAGGATCAGTCCGGCGGTATCCCAGTACATTTCGGATACAGCCGCCGTATCGCCGCGAAGAATCCGAAAAAAGGAAACAAGGCTGTACAGAATTGCGGCGGAGGTGCCCAGCGCGATCAGCGTGTCCGTCGAAGGCTGCATGGAGACCGCGTCTCGGAATCCACACACAAAGATCCCGCGCGACACGGCGAGTACGGGAAACAGCATGACGATCTGGATGAGCGCGTACCATAAGGGAAAGGCCTCGGCCGAGACCGGCGCCGGCAGTCCGAGAAAGCGCCCGGTTCCGGTATAGAACAGAAGCAGGGCAAAGACGAGCGCAACGGACAGCTGGAAGCGCCTGCTCCGCATTTCCCGCACCTGCGTCAGCTTTTGCAGCTTGACAAGGGCGGCGCGGTCCTCGAGCGCCTCCGCCGTAAGACCGCATTTTTTAAGCGCTTCAATGACCGACACGCAGCTGACGCCGTCCCCGCGAACGCGAAGACGCTCGTTGGCCAGCGTTACGCCGCAGCATTCGACGCCATGAACGCGCTTGACCGCTCGCTGGGCTGCGGCGGCACAGGATGCGCAGTTCATGCCTAAAACCCGGAATTCATAGATTCGCATATGGTTATACTCCTATCATGGCGGAACACGGGTTATGCTCCAGTTTACCCGCCATGCCGCTCTTGCAGTATAGTATGCGACGATTTCACATTTTCGTTGCATTTGCTGATTGACGAACGGCATACAGGTGCGTATAATTAGAACCGTGGTTAGCACTCAACGCTACAGAGTGCTAACAAATCCTTAGCAGGTATACTAAGTACTATAGGAGGCGTATCCATATGAAACTCAAACCATTGGCTGATCGTGTTGTCATCAAGAGCCTGGAGACTGAAGAAGTCACCAAGGGCGGCATCGTTTTGGCGCCCACCGCAAAGGAAAAGCCGCAGATGGCGGAAGTTCTGGCAGTCGGACCCGGTGGCGTGGTGGACGGCAAAGAGGTCACCATGTATGTGCATGTCGGCGACAAGGTCGTGTATTCCAAGTATGCCGGCACCGAAGTCAAGCTGGACGGCACGGAATACATCATCGTGCGGCAGAACGATATTCTCGCCGTTGTGGAATAATTGATTTTTGAGTCGATTTTAGGAGGATAACAACTATGGCAAAGCAGTTGCAGTATGGCGAAGAAGCCAGAAGATCGCTTGAAGCTGGTCTGAATCAGCTTGCAAATACCGTTAAGATCACGCTGGGGCCGAAGGGCCGCAACGTCGTGCTCGATAAGAAATTCGGTGCGCCGCTCATCACCAACGACGGCGTGACGATCGCTAAGGAGATCGAGCTGGAGGACGCTTTTGAGAACATGGGCGCACAGCTCGTCAAAGAAGTCGCTACGAAGACGAACGACATTGCCGGCGACGGCACCACCACCGCGACGCTGCTTGCGCAGGCGATCGTGCGCGAGGGCATGAAGAACGTTGCTGCGGGTGCAAACCCCATGGTTCTGCGTCGCGGCATCGAAGCAGCCGTTGAAGAAGCGGTTGAAGGCTTGAAAGAGCTTGCAAAGCCGGTTTCCGGCAAGCAGGCGATTGCACAGGTCGCGGCGGTCTCCGCAGGCGACGAGAAGATCGGACAGCTAATTTCCGATGCAATGGAGAAGGTCGGCAACGACGGCGTTATCACCGTTGAAGAGTCCAAGACCATGAAGACGGATCTGAACGTTGTCGAGGGTATGCAGTTCGACCGCGGATATTGCTCCGCTTATATGGCGACCGATACCGACAAGATGGAAGCGGTTCTCGACAATCCCCTGATCCTCATTACAGATAAGAAGATCAGCAACATTCAGGAGATCCTGCCAGTGCTCGAGCAGATCGCGCAGCAGGGCAAGAAGCTCCTCATCATCGCCGAGGATGTGGAAGGCGAAGCGCTCGCGACTCTGATCGTGAACAAGCTCCGCGGAACGTTCACCTGCGTTGCGGTCAAGGCGCCCGGCTTTGGCGACCGCAGGAAGGCAATGCTGCAGGACATCGCGATTCTGACCGGCGGTCAGGTCATCTCCGACGAGCTTGGCCTTGAGCTCAAGGAGACCACGCTTGCGCAGCTCGGTCGCGCACGTCAGGTCAAGGTTGACAAGGAGAACACCGTCATCGTCGAGGGCGCGGGCGACCAGAACGAGGTCAAGGCGCGCATCAACTCGATCAAGGCGCAGATGGAGGACACGACCTCCGATTACGATCGCGAGAAGCTCCAGGAGCGGCTTGCAAAGCTTGCAGGCGGCGTAGCGGTTATCTCCGTCGGCGCAGCCACCGAGATCGAGATGAAGGAGTTCAAGCTGCGCATTGAGGATGCTCTGAACGCGACCCGTGCGGCAGTCGAGGAGGGCATCGTCCCCGGTGGCGGCGTAGCGTTGCTGAACGTGATCGACCGCGTTAAGAAGCTCGAAGACGCGGCAACCGGTGACAAGAAGACCGGTATCCAGATCGTTGTGCGTGCACTGGAAGAGCCTGTCCGCCAGATTGCAATCAACGCCGGTGTCGAAGGTTCCGTTATCGTCGAGAACATCAAGCGCGCCAACAAGCCCGGCTTCGGCTACAATGCCGCGACTGCCGAGTATGGCATGATGGAGGAGTACGGCATTCTCGATCCGAAGAAGGTCACGAGAAGCGCACTGCAAAATGCAGCTTCCGTTGCGGCAATGATCCTCACGACCGAGAGCCTCGTCGCAGATATTCCGACTCCGCCGGCAGCAGCGCCCGCAGCGCCGGATATGGGCGGCATGTATTAATCCCACCTACGCGGAATAGGATACAAAGGACGTCCCGTGGTTAACACGGGGCGTCCTTTCCACACAACAACAGAAGGAGCATAGTGTGATGGCGTTTACACTTTCTTGCGAATCGACCATTGATCTTCCGTTTTCCTATACGGAGGAGCGAAATCTTCCCGTACTGTTCTATTCCTATACGGTAGACGGCGCAGAGTATCAGGATGATATGGGGCGCGACCCCAAAGCGCGCCCGCAGTTCTATGCCTTTCTCAAAGAAGGAAAGATCCCAAGAACGTCGCAGCTGAACGTGTTTCAGTATCTTGCGTTTTTCGACAACCTTCTGCAAAAGGGCGGCGATGTACTGCATATCGCTTTTGGCTCCGGCATGACAAATTCTGTTGCAAATGCGTTTCAGGCAGCCGAGCAGCTGCGCGAGAAGTATCCGGAGCAGAAGCTCGTTGTGATCGACTCGCTGTGCAGTTCTTCCGGGTACGGCCTGCTGGTCGATGGCGCGGCAGATCTGCGCGATGAAGGGCGTACGATCGATGAGGTTGCGGCGTGGGTGATGGAGAAACGCAAACGGGTTCACCATCAGTTTTATTCCTTTGACCTCCGCTATTATCGGCAGAGCGGACGCATGTCCGGCGCAGCGGCGACGATCGGTTCCGTATTGAATATCTGTCCGATCATGCGCTTGGACGACGGTGGCAGGATCATTGCCTATGATAAGGTCCGCGGCAAGAAGAATGCGATTCGCGAAACGATCCGCACCATGGAACGCTATGCCGATCGAGGTGCGGAGTATGATGAAAAGTGTTTTATCTGCCATTCTAACTGCCCAGAAGAGGCAGAGGAGACCAAAATTGCGGTAAAGGAACACTTTCCGCATATCAAAGGCGATATCCGCATCTGCGACATCGGAACAATCATTGCATCGCATTGCGGTCCGGGGACGGTGGCCGTTTTCTTCTTTGGCGAAGAGCGGAAGCCGGATACTTCCATGAAAAAATAAGACAAGACTGGGTGCATCGCACAGAAAAAACTGGCATCCCACAAGTCGATCCTGTGGGATGCCATGATGTTTTTTGATCGAGAACAGCTCAGTTTGCCCTGAAGGACGATTCCTGCTTGAGTTTATGGCGGGTGCCGTCGGGCTCAATAACGACCGTGTTATCGAGCTGGCTTTTCAGCGAAGTGCGGAAAGCGGCAATGTACGCATTGCGCAATTCGGCCTGTTCCTGTCGTTCCTCCGGCGTAAGCCCCTCCTCGGTGCGTGATTTTTTCGCGAGCTCATTGATGCGGGCGATCTGCTCGCTGCTGATCGTGCTCATTCGACCGTTACCGTTCCATCCTCGTCAACGGTGATCGTCATCCCCGTCTTGACATATTCGAGAAACGCGTCGCCGAGTCCGTCAACGACCGGCATGGAAACATCCGTCCAAACGTCTGAAAGAACCGCGCCCGCCGCGGCGAGAGAATCGATGGGCTTTGCAAAAAGCATGCAGGCAGGCTGCTTGCCAAGCGCTGCGGCGCAGAAGAGCACCATGCCGCCTGTCGTAGAGCCGATGGTCTGCGGAAGGCAAAGCGCCGTGCTGAACATGGGCTTTCCGTAGAGATCCGGATTATTCTGATCGGAGCAGGTCGCTTTCTTGTCGCCGAACATCAAGCACTTCTGAAAACTTGCGAGCGTGTTAAAACCGCCGTGCGAAACGAGCGCTTCCGCTTTTGCCTTGCCGGGTACCACGGGACGCCCTTTGAACTGCATCATACTTATTTGCCCCCCTTCGAAATACGGTCGAGGATCTCAGCGCTTGTGTAATACCTGCTGGAGGTATAGGTGCGGAGTTTGTTGGAATTTGTAATGACCGGCATCTTACCGCAGAGCGGGTTGTTCATGTACATGAGCGGACAGATATAGGAAAGGACAACGCCCATTTCGGCGAGACGCTTTGCCTCGGGCAGCTTTTCAAACGCTTCCTTAACGGCAGGGGCGGTCGTGAAAACGGTCGGGATCTTTACCTTGGCGTTGCCCGCAGCCTTGAGCGCAGCGTCGAGGTCGTGCGTCCAGTCGATGAGCTGCTGAAGCGTCAGATGCGGACAGCCGACAAAGCAGAGCTTCGGCTCGGCATTGACGTCCTTCCAAATGCAGGGGTAGCTTGCTTTAACCCGTGCAAGCTCCGCATCGTCGATCACATAGGTCTTTGCACCCTCTGCGATGAGCGATTCACCCTGCTCGACCGCTTCCGGGGTCAGGCCTTCGATGTGGTACAGGCCGACAGCGCCGTTGCTCGCGGTCGCCGCGCCGAAATCCTTCAGGTAGGCGATGGTGTCGCCGGTCAGTTCGTTTCCGATGAACTGCGTGAGCCCTTTGACATAGGGGACGTCCTCCATGACCTTCATGCCGATGGCGCTGCCAAGGATCTGCGCTTCCGGTTTTTCGGTCGTCTTGACCTCGACGATCCAGGTCGCCTTGCGGCCCTCGTCTGTCAGAAGACCAAAGTACGGCACATAACCGACGATGCTGCCGAACAGCTCCAGAATGCCGGAGTTGCGGTTGCAGCGCGCACCCAAAACACTGTTGGCATAGACCACGGCACTGCTTTCCGCCCAGCTCAGAACGTCGCCCTTCTTGGGACGATTGCCGACCTCGTCAAGATAACAGGCACAGGTGAAAGCGTTCTCCTTGACGAGACCGAGTTTTTGAAGCTGCGCTTCATAGGAGGTCTGCTTGCTGTACATGAATTTGAACACAAGATCCTGCAAAAGATTGCTCGGCACGTTCGGATCGAGCGGGCGCGGGTCCACGGAGAACTGCTGCTTGGAAAGCGCGCCGGCCTCGATGAGCTGATCCATCAGCGCATAAACGGGCTTCATAACGCCGAGACCAAAGCTGGTCACCAGGTGGCCGTATTCACTGGTGACGGGAACCATCTTTTCCGCGCCGAACGTCTCGCCGTACATCACGAGAGTTTTCATGACTTTGGCGATGGTTTCGCCCCGCGCGCCGTCCAAAATGGACTGCTGTTCGGGGCTCAGAATCATTTTACCCATAGAACTGATCCTTTCTGCAAAACTGATCGAAATTTATAGGATTCCATGTAACTATACTTTATCAAACCGTGCGAAGACCGTCAATGCGTTTTCTTGATTTTCGACAGCTTGCTGCGCGAAGCGGACATGAAGCTTTCTTCATGAACTGCATGGACGGAATGCCGCGGTGAATTTGGGCTTTCTGCGGCGGCAAGCCTTGTGTTTTTTTTACAATTGATGCTATACTGGTAACATGGAAAAAATGTCCCGTTCAAGACAGCGGATCGAATCCGTGGATGCCCATTCTCCGGCTGCTCGCGCAGGCGTGCTCTCGGGGGAGATACTTTGCGCGATCAACGGGGAACCGGTATTCGATCTTGTCGATTATGAGTATTTGACCGCGAACGCCCGGCTCACGTTGACCATCGAGGATAACGTGGGCGATGTACGATCCGTGCATATCCGAAAAGAAGAGATCGAGCCGCTTGGGTTGAATTTTCAAACCACGCTCATGAGCGACATGCGATCCTGCAGCAATCGGTGCGTTTTCTGCTTTGTCGATCAAATGCCGAAAGGGCTGCGGCCTTCGCTGTCCGTTAAGGATGACGACTGGCGATTGTCCTTCATTATGGGGAACTATGTGACGCTGACCAATGCCTCCGACGCCGAGTTCGAACGTATTCTCAAACGCAGAGTCAGCCCGCTTTATGTTTCGGTCCACGCGACGGATCCGGAGGTGCGCGTGAAACTAATGGGCAACCGTACCGCGGGGCGCATTCTTGAGCGTCTGCAAAAGCTCAAGGAGAACGGGCTGAAATTCCACACGCAAATCGTGCTCTGTCCTGGTCTGAATGACGGAAAGGTGCTGGAGAAAACGCTCAGCGACCTGCGCGCGCTCTATCCCGCGGCACAGTCCGTGGCGATCGTGCCCGTCGGTCTGACGCGCTTTCGCGACGGGCTGTATCCGCTTCGACCCTGCACCGAACAGGAGGCGCGGGATATGGTCACTTTTATGGAGCGTTTCCAGTCCGCCTGCCGTGAAGAGCTCGGAACCTCGTTTGCTTTTTTGTCCGACGAGTGGTACCTGAAAGCGGGAATGGAGCTGCCGCCTTACGCCCATTATGAGGATTTCAGCCAGATCGAAAACGGCGTCGGCATGCTGCGGCTGTATGAAGAGGAATTTCTCTATGCGCTCGAAGGACGCAAGCCTCTCAAAACCGTACGGCATGTTTCCATGGCGGGCGGCACGGGCAGCGCAGGGTTCTTCGGACCGCTGTGCGAAAAGCTTCGACCCTACGGAATAGAATTGGAACTGTTCCCCATCAGGAATGAGTTTTTCGGCGGCAATGTCAATGTCGCGGGGCTTGTGACCGGACAGGATCTTGTCGGACAGCTCAAGGGCAAGCTCAAGACGGAGACGCTGTTGCTTCCGAAGAACATGCTGCGGGAAAAGGAAGACGTCTTTTTAGACGATATGACGCTGGACGCGCTGTGCGAAATGCTTGGCGTGCGGGTCATCCCCGTATCCGGCGGCGAAGACCTTATCAATACATTGTTTGGAGAAAAATGACATGACAAAACCGCTTGTAGCCATCGTTGGCCGTCCCAATACCGGAAAATCGACCCTGTTCAATCGCCTGATCGGCCGTCGGGTCTCCATTGTCGAGGATACGCCGGGTGTTACGCGCGACCGTATTTATGGCGACGCGGAGTGGCTCGACTATGCCTTTACGCTCGTCGATACCGGCGGCATCGAACCGGCAAGCGATGATAAGATCGCGATCCAGATGCGGCGGCAGGCGGAGCTCGCCATTGAAACCGCGGACGTGATCCTGTTCCTCGTTGACGGGCGCGACGGCATGACGAGCGCGGATGAGGAGGTTGCGGCCATGCTGCGGCATTCCAACAAGCCGGTCGTGCTCGGCGTAAACAAGGTGGATGCGCCGAAGTTCGAGGAGGCGATGTATGAGTTTTATGCTCTTGGGCTCGGAGAACCCATCACGATCTCTGCGTCGCAGGGACTGGGACTCGGCGATCTGCTGGACGAGATCGTGAAGGATTTTCCCAAAGCCTCCGAAGCAGAGCAGGAAAAACGGATCAATATCGCGCTTGCGGGCAAGCCCAACGTCGGAAAGTCCAGCATCGTCAATGCATTGCTCGGCGAAGAGCGTTCCATTGTCTCCGATGTGCCGGGAACGACGCGCGATTCCATTGACACGAATTTTTCCCACGACGGCAAGCTGTATACGCTGGTCGACACCGCGGGCATTCGCAGAAAGCGCAGCATTGAGGACGAGAGCATCGAGCGGTACAGCGTTATACGTTCGCTCGCGGCCGTGCGGCGCGCCGACGTGGTGCTCATCGTGTGCGATGCGAGCCAGGGGCTCTCGGAACAGGACGTCCGCATCGCGGGCTATGCGCACGAGGAGGGGAAGCCGTCCGTCTTGATCGTCAACAAGTGGGACCTCATTGAAAAGGATACCCACACGATGAACAAGTTCAAGAAGGATCTTGCGGTCGATCTAGCGTTTATGAGTTATGTACCGATGCTGTTTACCTCTGCGCTCACGGGTCAGCGTATCAACAAGATCCTGAGCCTCGCCGACGAGGTATATGCGCAAAGCTGCCGCCGTATTCCGACCGGAACGCTCAACGACATTTTGAACGAGGCGATCCTGATGGCGGAACCGCCGTCGGACAAGGGACGGCGGCTCAAGCTGTATTATGCGACGCAGGCATCCGTCCAGCCGCCGACCTTCGTGATTTTTGTCAATGACGCGAACCTTGTCCATTTTTCCTATGAAAGGTATCTGGAAAACTATTTTCGGAAATCCTTTGGGCTGGAGGGGACGCCGATCCGGCTGCTCTTCCGGAACAGAAAGAAGGAGGAAGACTAAGCGACATGGTACTGGGCTATGCTTGGAATCCGTTGCTTGCCCTTGCGGCGGCCGCGGCGGGATACGTTCTGGGCAACTTCCAAACGGCAATCCTCATCAGCAAACGCGCCTTTCACGATGATGTGCGTGAGCATGGCAGCGGCAACGCCGGAACGACCAATATGATCCGTGTATTCGGGATGAAGCCTGGGATCGTGACCTTTATCGGTGATTGTGCAAAGGCGATCGCGGGCGTTCTTCTCGGCCGTCTGATCATGGGGACGCTCGGCGGATACATCGCGGGACTATTTGTGATCGTCGGACACTGCTGGCCGGTGTTTGCCGGGTTTCGTGGCGGAAAGGGCGTGGCGTCTTCTCTCGGCATCGCATGGATGACGTTTCCGCTCGGTGCTGCGATCACGACCGCAGCGGCGGTGATCACGTTTTTGTTCAGCAGAAAGATCTCGCTCTGTTCGCTTATTGGTACGACGGTATTCTTCGTTTCTGTGCTGATCTTTCGATTCTCGGACTTGGCGCTTGTGCTGCTTGCGGCCATGATTGTGCTGCTTGTATATGTGCGGCATAAGGAGAATATCTGCCGCTTGATCCACGGGGACGAAAAACGGATCGTTAACTGAATCAGAAAGCCGCAGATGTTCGCCGGCTGGGAAGACCCGACCGGCGACTTTTTTGTCTGTCCAAAGCAGATAGTCTATCCGCGCGTACAACCCACATATACTGGTATCGATCGAAACAGAGAAAAGGGGAGGCGCGCCATGGACAGAACGGAGTTATATCGGGACATTGCCATGCGAACGCAGGGCGATATCTATATTGGGGTCGTCGGCCCGGTTCGGACGGGAAAGTCGACGTTTATCAAACGCTTTATGGAGCTTTTTGTGCTGCCGCAGATCGGAAATGCGCATGTGCGGACGCGTGTAGTCGATGAACTTCCGCAGAGCGGGGCAGGCAAGACGATCATGACAACACAGCCGAGGTTCGTACCGAACGAGGCTGTGCGGATCGAGTTTTCAGAGAATCAGTATTGCAGCGTGCGGCTTGTGGATTGCGTGGGGTATATGGTGCAGGGAGCGATCGGACATTTGGAGAACGACGCGCCGCGTATGGTGCGCACGCCATGGTTCGACGAGGACATCCCGTTTGAGGATGCAGCGGAGATCGGAACGCGAAAGGTCATGACCGAACACTCGACGATCGGGATCGTAATGACGACGGACGGCAGCATCACGGAGTTAGAGCGTGAGGCGTACCCGGATGCGGAAAGCCGGGTCATCGCGGAAATGAAGCAGACGGGGAAGCCCTTTGTCGTTGTTATCAACAGCATCGAGCCGGATGGCGATGCGGCGCAATCGCTGCGAAGGGAGCTGGAACAGACATATGGCGTAACGGCGGTATGCATGAACGTCATGATGATGACCGCAGGCCAGGCGTCCGAGCTGCTGGAACAGGTGCTGCTGGAGTTCCCGCTGCGGCTTGTTGAGCTGCGTATACCGGCGTTTATGCGGGCGCTTCCGAAGGAGCATTGGCTTTTGCAGCGTGTGCTGCTGCCCGTTACCTCCGTTATGGGAGATCTGCAGCATATGCGCGATTACGGGTATCTGCTGAATCAGCTCCAGAATATCGAGCAGTTCCTGCCAGCGCGCGTCGAGGAGATCGAGCTGGGAAGCGGCGTCGTACGGTTGAGCCTGCAACCGGAGGAGGGCCTCTTCTATGATATTCTGGGCGAGGAGTGCGGCTGCGACATTCACGACGACTTTGAGCTGATGTCGGCCATGAAGGAGTTCGTACGTGCTAAGAATGAATATGATCGCATTGCAAATGCGCTCGAACAGGCGCAGCAAACGGGCTACGGCGTGGTGCCGCCCGCACTTGAGCAGATGGAGCTGGACGAACCGGAGCTGATCCAACAGGGCGGGCGTTTCGGCGTGAGGCTGCGCGCGCATGCGGCGGGGCTGCATGTGATCCGCGTGGACATTGATAGTGAAGTCAATCCCATCGTCGGCAGCGAGCAGCAGTCGGAAGCGCTCGTGCAGTCGTTGATGGAGACATTTGAAAACGATCCATCCGCGATCTGGGAAACAAATATTTTCGGCAAATCTCTGTACGACCTCGTTCGCGAGGGCATGGCAGGCAAGATCGACAGAATGCCGGATGCAGTCCAGCAGAAGTTGCAGCACACGCTACAACGGATCGTCAATGAAGGATGCAGCGGCCTGATCTGCATTATGCTCTGATCGAAGCGGCAGAATCTGCGCATACTGGGATCGTGGGGTATTCTCACGATCCTTTTTCGGAGGTGCCGTAAGATGGGAATACGGACAGATTTGATTCGTGAGGCGCGCGAGCTGCACCCGGATCTTCCGGGCGTATCGGAACATAGCGAACGAGCGGGCCGCTGCACGGTCACGACAATTGCAATCGAAACAGAAGAGGCGGCGGAGCAGCTTGATAAGCCACGCGGCTTGTACGTCACACTGGAAACGGAAGCGCTGCTGTATGGTCTTGAACAAGATGAAGCAGATACGGAAGCGGCGCTTACGGAATCGCTTGCCGCGATGCTCCCGGATGGGCCGGTCCTCGTTGCGGGACTTGGCAATCGCGGCGTAACGCCGGACGGCCTCGGCCCGGAAACAGCGGCCAGAGTGTTCATCACACGATGTATCGGACAAGAAATCTCCGGGTTAGCAGGCGCCGGAACACGGCAGACCGCAGTTTTCTGTCCCGGCGTGCTCGGAACAACGGGCATAGAGACAGTGCAGAGCATCGCGAGCATTGTGCACGCGATTCAGCCGGCATCGCTGCTTTGCATTGATACGCTGGCGGCCAGACGGGCAGAGCGGATCGGAAGCTCCATCCAGCTGAATGACAGCGGCATTCAGCCGGGATCGGGCATTGGAAACCATAGAGAAGGATTGACGCATGAAACGCTTGGAATACCGGTGATCGCTTTGGGCATTCCGCTTGTTGCACACGTGGCTGCGATCGTCTCCGACACGGTCGCGGCGTTTGCAAAGAAGACGGCTCCAGGAGATACGACGGCATTGGAGAGCGCGATCGAACAGACGGTAAAGGAGCGCTACGGCGCACTGATCGTTACGCCAAAGGAGATCGACACGCTGCTTCGCCGTGCGGCGGGACTGCTTTCAAGATCGATCAACCGGGCGCTGCATGGCGAGATGTACGGGCTATTGCGGGCCTTGTACCGCTGAAGAGAAAGCCGAGAGGAGGGGGACGCTTTGAAGCGCAAGAGGACGCGCACGCCCCAGCGCCACTTGAATATGGCAAAATCGTTCCTGTCGGAAACACAGCGCGCGGCATTGACGCTCGCAGTCTGTGCATTGCTTTGCGTCCTTGGCATGGCGGCGCTCGCATGGCCGCGGACCAATATAGGCCTGCTGGCGATGTCGCTTCCGGGATTCGTCTCGCTTGCGGCACAAACGCAAACACCGCAGGAGAGTGCGGCTGCGGCAATGACCCGCCCCGCAGATCCCGCGTTTTCGGTGAAGGTACGGCCAACGGAAACGCAAGCTCCGCCGCAAAGTCAAAGTCCGCGCCCCACGCCTACGCCTGAGAATGAACCGCTCGTGCTGATCTATCACACGCATGCAACGGAGGCGTATTTTCCGACAGAGAACAATCCCTATACGCCGAGCGGAAGCTGGCGAACGAAGGATAATGGAAAAAACGTCGTAGCCGTCGGCGAACGGCTTGCGGAAGAATTGCGCAAGCGCTATGGTATCTGTGTGCTGCACGATACAACAAACCATGAACCGCCAAAGCTGTCCTCCTCTTATAGTCGATCGGAGCAGACCATGCGGAAGTATCGCGATGAGTATCCGTCTCTGATCTTGTACATTGATCTGCACCGCGACGCTTACGGTAATAACGTTTCCGAGAGTACAGATTTTGTAACGATTGACGGAAAGCAGGTCGCGCGTATGATGTTTGTCGTCGGGACGGGGGAGGGCGCGATGGGGACCGGATTTGACGAAATGCCGGATTTTGAGAGCAATCATGCCCTTGCGGAGCAGATCACAGCGTATCTGAATACCATCGACCCGCGCCTGACGCGAAATGTACGCGTTAAGACGGGACGATACAATCAGCATATTGCGCCGCACTGTTTGCTTGTCGAGGTCGGCCATAACGCAAACACGCTGGAGCAGGCGTTTGCAGCCATACCGTATCTTGCGGCCGGGATCGCGGATGCGGTCGAGAGCATTTGCAGCGGGGCCGACACGAAAACCACGATGCCGCCGAACGCCTGGGTCGCGGAGGAATAACCGAAACGCGTCGCAAAGCGCCGACAGGGATGCGTATTATCCCAAAACACAAAGAACCGGAACACAGAATCCATCTGCTTCCGGTTCTATTGGCGTAGAAACCCGTTATACCTCTGATAGAAAGTTTCCTTCGATCGCAGAAACCGCAGCGAGCGCATGTTTGTGCGCGACGCAAAGCTCGATCTTTGTCTCACTCGTGGTGATGAGACTTACCGAAATGCCTGCTGCATTGAGCAGTGAGAGGAGCTTTGCGGCGATGCCGTGCCGAAGCGCCATGCCGCTGCCCTCGATCGTGATCTTGGTCATGTTGTTTTCCGTGTGGATCGTCGGCGAACCGAAGAACTCGCGCAATGCGTTCAGCGCATCGGACAGACTGCTTTCCGGCATGGAGAAGCCGATAGATGATGTTGTGCCAAACGGAGCGGCATAGGAGATCATGTCAATAAATACGCCGTGCGCGGCTACGCAGGACAAAACATCAGAAGCGAAAGAGGCACGGGCATTTTCAACCGAAACGAAAACGACGGATTGGCCGTCCAGCGAGGAAATGTGCGAGACGATGTCGTGCTCGGTGACGATGTTCTGCATGTTGTAGAGCCCCGGCGCCTTTCCCATCAGGTACTTGGCTGCGCGCAGCGCACCCTCTGCAAACACGCGTTTGCTGTAGGCGCGATGCGTGATCTCAACGACTTCGTCTTTCCCGATAAAGGACACCTCGTGTTCCCCGACGATGGTTCCGCCGCGCACGGAGTGAAATCCGATCTCATGATCCGTGCGGCGCTTGTTTTTTTCATGGCGGCCGTAGACATATTCAAGTTCATCGGGCAGTTCCGAAGCAATGCTGTCCGCAAGCATGAGCGCGGTACCGCTCGGCGCATCCACCTTTTTGCGATGGTGGCGTTCGACGATCTCAACGTCAAACGCAGAACCAAGGGTCGCGGCAGCGCGCCGGACGAGCGACATTTGAAGGTTTACGCCGAGAGACATGTTGCCGGTCTGGAAGACCGGCGCGAGCTCTGCGGTACTCTTTATCTGCCGCAGCAGCCGGTCGGTCAAGCCGGTGGTGCCGATAACGAGAGGGATCTTGCGCGCACGAACATACTGTAATTCGTTTTCAAGTGCAGCGGGGACAGAAAAGTCGATGATGACGTCGAACGCCTCCCGAACATCCTCAAAACGCGCGTAAACGGGGCAATCAAACCCGGCGCCGGGCGCGCAGTCAACACCTGCCGCGATGGAAAACTCGTCGGATTCTGCGGCGGCATTGTAGATGGCATGACCCATTTGGCCGCAGATCCCGTTGATCAGAATCCGAATCATGACCGTCGCCCTCAGATCAGCTCATAGGCGCGCAGCGTTTCCGTCACGAGACGCAGATTCGACTCGGACAGCGGGACGAGCGGCAGGCGCACATCGGGGCTGCACAGCTTCATAAGTCCCATCATCGCCTTGACGGGGATAGGGTTGACTTCGCAGAACGCGGCTTTCCACAGGGGGATCATCTGGATTTGGATCTCACGCGCAAGCGCCAAATCGCCCTTGAAGAAAGCTTCGCAGAGACCGTGCATGGCCTCCGGCATGACGTTCGCGATCGTGGAAATGACGCCCTTGCCGCCGATGCTGAGCACGGGCAGAACGTGATCGTCGTTTCCGGCGTAAATATCACAGTCGGGACAGAGCGCAGCCAGGTTGACGATCTGCTCGATGTTGCCGCTCGCTTCTTTGACGCCGACGATATTCTCGTGCCGCATCAGCTCCGCCATCGTGGCGGGCAGCACATTGAGCCCCGTGCGCGAAGGCACGTTGTAGACGATGATCGGCAGATCAACGCTGTCGGCAACGGCATTGTAGTGCGCGACAAGACCCGCCTGCGTGGTTTTGTTGTAGTACGGGGTAACGATGAGAAGACCGTCTACGCCGATCGCTTCTGCAGAGCGGCTGCTCTCGATTACCGTTTCGGTGCAGTTTCCGCCGGTTCCGGCGATCACGGGAACACGGCCGTTGACCCGTTCAACGACGAACTGGATCACACTCAGCCGTTCGTCAACGGTCATGGTCGCGGACTCGCCCGTCGTCCCGCAGACGACGATGGCGTCGGTACCGCTTGCAATTTGCAGTTCGATCAGCCGCGTGAACGCGGTGAAATCGATAGCGCCGTCACGGAAAGGGGTAACGATCGCGACGGCAGAGCCTTGAAAAATAGACATACGTTTACGCCTCCCACTGTCGAATCAGTTCCTCAGCAATCTGTACTGCGTTGGTCGCAGCGCCCTTGCGGATATTGTCCGCAACGCACCAGAGATTTACGCCGCTGTCCACGGAAAAGTCGCGGCGGATCCTGCCCACATACACGGGATCCGTGTCGGCTGCTTCAATAGCCATGGGGTAAACGTTATGTTTCGGATCGTCACGCACGATGAGCCCCGGCGCTTTTTCAAGCACGGCACGCAGCTCGTCAAGCTCGAAGGGCCGCGCAAACTCCACATTGATGCTCTCGCTGTGACCGTGGTAGACCGGTACGCGCACGGTGGTCGCCGTCACGCGCAGTTCGGGCAGTGAAAGGATCTTTCTCGTTTCGTCGATCATTTTCTGCTCTTCTTTCGTATACCCCGTGTCGAGGAAAACGTCGATGTGCGGCAGGCAGTTGCCCGCGATGGGGTGCGGGAATTTTTGCGGCGCTTCGCCTTTCAGACCGTTGACGAGATCCATGTAGCCCTTTTGCCCCGCGCCGGATACCGCCTGATAGGTTGAATACACGACCCGCTTCAGACCGTAAGCGTCGGCAAGCGGCTTCAGAACGACCATCGCCTGAATGGTCGAACAGTTCGGGTTCGCGATAATCCCCTTGTTTTTATAGCCGGGGATGGCGTCCGGGTTGACTTCCGGAACAACGAGCGGTACGTCGGGATCCATTCGCCAGCAGCTGGAATTATCGATCACGACAGCGCCGGACGCAGCCACGATGGGCGCAAAATGCCGCGAGGTCTCTCCGCCCGCAGAGAAAAGCGCGATGTCGATGTCGAGATCTTGAAAGGCGTCGTCGGTCAGCTCGCGGACGGTGTAGGTTTTGCCCATGAAGGGGAGCTGTTTACCCGCGCTTCTTGCGGAAGCAAAGAGGAAATACTCCGAGACGGGAAGTCTGCGCTCCTCGAGCACTTGAAGGAACTTCCGGCCGACCATTCCGGTGGCGCCGACAACGGCAACGCGATACTGTTTCATAACTGACTTCTCCTGAGTGTATAAAGTACACCAATTTATTTATTTAAATTTTACTAAATTCCGCTCCGTTTGTCAATTGTATACTTGCACACCGAACGTGCGCCGCGCAGTGGAAGCGCAATTTGAAAACCGCTCAAGGAAAGCTATGCTTGGGAATTGCGCAGAATGGCATTTGGGTGTAAAATATACCATTATTTATTTGTGCGGGAAGGAGAACGGATGGATGGAGAGCGGCTGCTATACCGGCATGGCGGCGCTGTATGATACGCTCATGCAGGACGTTGATTATGACCGTTGGACGGATTCGCTTGTGCGCCTGATCGAACGGTATGGCGATGTTGTCCATGACGATCGGATCCGTGTGATCGACTGCGCCTGTGGAACGGGAGCGATCACCGTCCGACTTGCAGAGCGAGGCATGGATCTCACCGGACTGGACTGCTCCGAGGATATGCTGCGCTTCGCTTCCGAAAAAGCGATGCGGGCAGGACTGCGGATCCCGTTTGTGCATATGGATATGCGCTCGATCGCGGTACACCGCAGAGCGGATGCGGTCGTCTGCTGCTGTGACGGCGTGAACTATCTGACGGACGAGCGTGCGGTGAACAGTTTTTTTCGATCGGCGCATGCGGCGCTGCATCCGGGCGGTCTGCTGCTGTTCGATGTTTCGAGCGCGTATAAGCTTGAGCATGTGCTCGGCTGCAATACGATGGGCGAGGACCGTGCAGAATGCACCTATCTTTGGGAAAACATGTACGACCCCGCATCCAGGCTTTTGGAGATGCGGCTGCACTTTTTTGTGCCGGACGGCCGGGAACGGTATCGGCGCTTTGACGAGCGACATATCCAGCGTGCGCATCGGACGGAGGAATTAGCGGCGCTGCTGGAGCGCAGCGGCTTTTCCCTGCTTTCGATCACGGAAGCGCTTACGGACGCGGCGCCCGCCGAGACAAGCGAGCGCATCCAATTTGTCGCAAGGAGGAACGAGGAATGAAAGACAAGATTTATCATATGCTGTGCGCGGATGAACAGGTGCAGGTGTGCGCGATCGACGGCCTGCAAATGGTGCGGCGGATGCGCGAACTGCACAATACGTCTCGCGTTGCGACCGCTGCGCTTGGCAGGCAGCTCATGATGACTTCCATGATGGGATCGCGCCTGAAAAATGCGGACGACCGCGTATCGACAATCATCAAGGGCGATGGGTATGCCGGCTCC
>HF985523.1:82219-82519 GCA_000432015.1 Clostridium sp. CAG:1024
GTCGTGTCGCCCCGCCATGCCGGGTGGATTCGTTAAGGGCTGCGTGCAGGACGCGGAGGTGGAGCTGCCGCCGACGGCAGCGGGCAAGCTCGATGTTGCAGGCTATGTCGGACACACGGGCAAGTTGACCGTTGTTCGCGATCTCGGCTTCGGCGATCCTTATGTCGGAGTGTGCAACCTTGTTTCCGGCGAGATCGCGGTTGATTTTGCAGAGTATTTTACCGCAAGCGAGCAGCAGCCGTCGCTCGTGTATCTGGGAGTACGGCTGGAGATCGAGACCGGAGAAGTGCGCTCGGCCGC
>HF985523.1:82536-87063 GCA_000432015.1 Clostridium sp. CAG:1024
GCAGGAATGCTGATCCAACCGCTGCCGGGTTGCGAGGAAACGGTAATCGAGACGCTCACTGCGCGTTCAGAGGAAATAGCAAAACTCAGCGCAAAACTGGATGAAGGCGAGGAACTGCTGGACGCCGTGAACGGGATCCTTGTAGGGATGGAGCCGAAGGTCGTTCAAACGTATGCGCCCGAGTATCGCTGCGACTGTTCACGGGAACGGATCGAGCGTGCGCTCATCAGCGTGGGCGCGAGCGAGCTAACATCAATGATCGAGCAGGACGGCTGTGCGGACGTCAGCTGCCAGTTCTGCGGAAAGACGTACCACTTTGACAGACAAAGCCTGACTGCTCTGCTGGACGCGGCGCAGAGCGTGGAGAAACATGACCGAGAAGAAAGCTAACGGAAAAATCATCCCGTTTCGTCAGGAAACGGCGTTTTATATGAAGCGCGGTGCAAAGCAGATGGAGAAAAACGATCTGCTGTCCGCGCTGTGCCGCTATCGGCAGGCGTATGAGAGCGATCCGTCCAATGTGGATTCCTGCCTTGCCGTTGCGGAGCTGCTGTACCAGATGCAGCGATACGAGGAGAGCAACCGCCTGCTGCTGTTATATATCAGCATGTATGAACCTGCGCCGGAATGCTTTTTCGGCATTGCGTGCAATTATTTCGGCATGCACGAGTTCGACTATGCCTCCGAGAGCCTGGAAACGTATTTGCGGCTTGATCCTGACGGCACCTATGCCTATGACGCCGAAGATTTTCTTGACATGCTGGATGACGACGATGCGCTCGCGGAGGCAACGGGCATTTCGGATGACGAGGATTTTGACACGTTGACGATCTGTACCCGGGCAAAACATCTGCTCGATGCGGGCGAGACGGAGATCGCCGTCGGGCTGCTCAAAGAGCACTTGCACGAGGTGCCGGCCGCCTGGCGCGCATGGAATCTGCTTGCGGTCGCGCAGTATTGCGCAGGCGACAGGAAGGGCGCGAAGGAGACCACAGATCTCGTTCTTGCGGAGGATCCGCAGAACAGAGCCGCGCTGTGCAACCGGATCCTCCTGCTGCACGCGGAAGGGAAGGAAGAGGAGGCGCTCGCCCTGCTCGACGGGATGCATTCCGAGCGGGAAGAACTGCCCGAGACGTTGAGCAGCATCGCTGTGCTGCAGCTGGAGCTCGGACGTTTGGAAGCGGCAAAGAATACGTTGGCGCAGTTGTATGCGATCGCGCCCTACGATACGAACGTGCTGCACCAAATGGGGTACTGCGCGCGGCAGATGGAAGCATACGAGGAAGCGCAGAAATGCTATCGGAAGCTGCTGCGCATCGACCCGCGGGATACGGTCGCACACTACTATCTGCTCGCATTGAAGAATGCGCAGGACGGTGCGCAGTCGAGACCCGCGTATTGGTCGTTGGCCTATCGGGTCCCGCTGCCGGAGATGCTCCGCCGGCTAAACCATGTGAATCGCCTGTTCTCGCTTCCCGAACCGGAATTGCGGAAAAAGTGGGAGCAGGAACAGAGCTTTCGCGATCTGCTGAATTGGGCGCTCACCGTGCAGGATGAGAAGACCAAACGTGCGATCCTGCCGTTTTACTTTCTCATGGGAGATCGCCGCGCGGAATACGAACTTCGGAGTTTCCTGCTTCGAACGGATCAGCCGGACGGCCTCAAACGGGAAACGTTGGGACTGCTGAAACGACTGAATGCGAAAGAACCGTATATGGCCTATCTGGGATCGCAGTGGGTGCAGGGAAGCGTCAGCGTGATGCTTCTGCCCAATGATATGCCGGAATCGTATGGAAATATCCTGCGGTTTCTTGCCGAGCGCCTGACGATGAACGGACAGGAGCAGGCCGCAAAATTCGCCATGCAGGTGCTGAAACGGTATCTCGAGCAGCTTGAGGGCCGGTATCCCCGCATTTCCGTGAACCAGCAAAGCTCCTTTGCGGCTGCGCTCGAACTCATCGGGCGGCAGCTAGACGGACAGAACGTTGCGGAGCAGGAGCTCTGTCAGGCATACAAGGTCACGCCGATCCGCCTGAAGAACGCGCTTGCCAAGTTTGAACCTTTTCGGGAGGAACAGCCATGAGGTTTATAGCGACCTGCAAAATGGGATTGGAATCCACGGTCAATTTCCAGCTTCGGCGGCTTGGGATCGAGGTCGTTGCGACGGAGGATGCGCGCGTCGTCTTTGAAGGCGGTTATGACGCCATGGCACGAGCGCTGCTTTGGCTGCGCACGGCAGAGCGCGTACTGATGGTCGCGGCGGAGTTTCCGGCGACGAGCTTTGACGCATTGTTTGAGGGAACGAAACGCGTTGATTGGAAACGGTACCTCAGACCCGATTCCAATATCCATGTCAATGGGAAGTCGGCCAAAAGCACCCTGTTCTCCGTTTCGGATTGCCAAAGCATCGTGAAGAAAGCCGTTGTTGAAAAGCTACGCGAGAGTTATCGCTGCACGACGATCCCGGAGACGGGCGCGGAGATCATTGTCGAGGTCGGTATCCTGCGCGACCAGGTGACGCTCGCACTCGACTGCTGCGGCGCCGGGTTGTCGCGTCGCGGCTATCGCACCTATAACGTCCCGGCCCCGCTGTCGGAAACATTGGGCGCTGCGGTCGTGCTGCTGTCGCGCTTTCATGCGGATCAGCCGCTCATCGACCCCATGTGCGGCTCCGGCACAATGCCGATCGAGGCTGCGATGATCGCGGAAAACCGGGCGCCGGGACTGCTGCGGTCGTTTGCAGCCGAGAATTGGCATTTTGTCGAGAACGCTGTTTGGATGCAGGCGCGCGAAGAGGCGCGGGACAGTATTCGAAAAACGAAACTGCAAATTCTTGGCAGCGACATCGACCCGCACTGCATCGAGCTGTGCAAAAAACACGCGAAAAAAGCCGGTGTCATGCTCGATTGGGCGGTGCGTCCGCTTTCCGAGTTTTCTGCCGATGCGCAGTCTAGCGGCGTGATCGTGTGCAATCCGCCGTATGGAGAGCGGCTGATGGATCGCAAGGCGGTTTCGGAACTGTATCGTGAGATGCGGGATACATTTTTACCGTTCAAGCATTGGTCGGTCAACATCATTACGGCGTTTCCGGAGTTTGAGCGTGTCTACGGAAAGCGGGCGGACAAACGCAGAAAGCTCAGCAATGGCGGCATGACCTGTCAGCTGTATCAGTATTTTCGGGAGAAAAGCGAATGAAGTATGTCATTTTTCTCGGCGACGGCATGGCCGACACGCCGGTTGAAGCGCTTGGCGGCCAAACGCCGCTCGAAGCGGCGGAGCATCCCAATATGGATCGCATGGCGAGCCGCGGACGGATGGGGCTGGTGCGAAACGTTCCGCTTGGCATGAAGCCCGGCAGCGATACGGCCAACCTGTCCGTGTTCGGGTATGACCCGCGTACATACTATACGGGGCGGTCGCCTCTTGAAGCCGCGAGTATCGGCATTGATCTCGCCTTGGACGACGTGACCTATCGCTGCAATTTTGTAACGCTGTCCGGTGACAGCCTTGAAAATGCCGTTATGGAGGATTACAGCGCCGGGGAGATTTCTTCGGAAGAATCGCGGCAGCTCGTGGAGCATATTAACGCAAAGTTTTCCTGTGAAACGCTGCATCTGTATCCGGGCATTTCGTACCGGCAATGTCTTGTGCTGAAGCACGGAAAGACCGGGGCCGAATTGACGCCCCCGCACGATATTTCCGGCCAGACGACTGCGGGGCGTTTGCCGGAGGGACAAAATGCGGCGCTGCTACGCGAGATGATGCGCTATGCGTATGAAACGCTGAAAGGCCATCCCGTGAATCGGGAACGGATCCGTCAGGGGAAGAATCCCGCGAATGCGATCTGGTTTTGGGGAGAGGGACGCAAGCCTGCGTTGAAGCCGTTTCTTTCCCTGTACGGGCTGCGCGGCGCAGTGATTTCGGCTGTCGATTTGATTCAGGGTATCGGTATTTGTGCCGGAATGCGCGTGTTGCATGTTCACGGCGCAACGGGAAACTATCATACCGATTTTGCAGCGAAGGGCCGCGCAGCGATTGAAGCGTTCGAGACCGGATCGGATTTTGTGTACATCCATGTAGAAGCACCGGACGAGTGTGGCCACCAAAACCAGGTCTCGGAAAAGGTGTATTCCATCGAGCAGATCGATGAAAAGATCATCGGTCCCGTGCTGAGCTACTTGCAGCAGAGCGGAGAAGCGTATGCAGCGCTTGTGCTGCCGGATCATCCGACGCCGCTCGCTCTGCGCACGCATACGGGAGACCCCGTGCCGTTTGCACTGTATCGCAGTACGGATGAGATCGTCGGGAATTGCGTGCGTTACACGGAAGAAAGCGCGCGGGCAACGGGGATCTTTGTCCCGCAGGGCGATGAAATGATTCGGGTTTTGCTCGGCGAGAAAACGCTCTGAAAAGGAATGTACAAATTTTGAAAAAGATATTGACAAATTTGCCCTGTGCCCTTATACTGAACAAGTGCGCGGCAGTGCTGGAATTGGCAGACAGGCACGTTTGAGGGGCGTGTGCGCG
>HF985524.1:0-5999 GCA_000432015.1 Clostridium sp. CAG:1024
AAGGCGGCGCGGAGCGCCCGCCCACGCGCACGAAAGCGCAGAAAAAAGGAGGCCCTGCACAGCCGTGTTTTTACACATCGGAGACAATGTGAGCATCCCGCTTTCCAGCATCGTCTGCGTCCTGAACGCAGCGGGGCTTTCGGAGAGTACAGCGGCCTATATCGCGCGTGCAAAGCAGCGCAAGCGTTTCCGTGCCTGCAAAGGCGCGCTGAAATGCTATCTGATCGTCAACGAGCACGGCCTCGAATATGTGTATGCAAGCCCCATCTCCTCGTCAACACTCGAAAGGAGATGGAAGAGCGAGCTGCACCATGACTGGATCCGCGAATGCGCGGCTCTGACGATCCTCGAGGACTGACAGAACAAACGAACCGCGGCTGACTGCCGCCCGCCACGGAAAGGAAAGGCTTCCCCGGCCCCTCGCCGGATGCGGAAGCGGAGAAAGAGAGAGTGACAATGGAACAACAGACGCAACACTATGACGCCTCGCAGATCCAGGTGCTCGAAGGGCTGGAAGCCGTTCGGCGCCGCCCGGGCATGTACATCGGCTCGACCGATACGCGCGGCCTGCATCACCTTGTGAGCGAGGTCGTCGATAACTCCATCGACGAAGCGCTCGCGGGCTACTGTACGCACATCGAGGTCACGCTCCTGCGGGACGGATCGATCTCCGTGCGTGACAACGGCCGCGGCATTCCCGTCGGCTATCACGCAAAGACCGGCAAAAACGCCCTGACCGTCGCCCTGACCATGCTCCATGCGGGCGGCAAGTTCGGCGGCGGGGGCTATAAGGTCTCCGGCGGCCTGCACGGCGTGGGCGTAAGCTGCGTCAACGCGCTTTCGGAATATCTTCGCGCCGAGGTTCGTTCGAGCGTCGATCACAAGGTCTATGTGCAGGAGTTTTCAAGAGGCGCGGAAACGAGCAACGTCATTGTCGAGCGCGACATGCGCGATGGCGAGGAGACGGGAACCACCATCACCTTCCTGCCTGACAAGGAGATCTTCGATACCGTCGAGTTCGATTTCACCATGCTGGCGAACCGTTTCCGCGAGCAGGCGTTTTTGAATGCGGGCGTGCGCATTTCCATCACGGACGACCGTCCCGAGGAGCAGCCCGTTCGCGAGAGCTTCTGCTATGAGGGCGGCATCGTCTCGTTCGTGGAGTATCTGAACCGCAACAAGCAGGTGCTGCATGAGCCGCCGGTGTACTTCACTGCAAAGGATACGAGCGGCAGCGTCGAGAGCGCGGAGCTCGAGGTCGCCATGCAGTACAACGACGGGTACAGCGAGAGCATCTTCTCCTACGCGAACAACATCGCAACACACGAGGGCGGTTCGCACCTCGACGGCTTCAAGGCTGCGCTGACCCGCGTCATCAACGACTATGCGCGGCGCAGCAAAATGCTGAAGGAAAAGGACGAAGCGCTGTCCGGAGAGGATATCCGCGAGGGCCTCACCGCCATCATCTCCGTCAAACTCACCGAGCCGCAGTTTGAGGGTCAGACCAAGACGAAGCTCGGCAACGCAAGCATCCGCAAGGTCGTCTCCGCCGCCATGACGGAGAGCCTGACGACATATCTTGACGAGAATCCCATCGTCGCGCGGGAGATCGTCGGCAAGTGCATCCGCGCAGCCCACGCGCGGGAGGAGGCGCGGAAAGCCCGTGAGAAGGCGAGAAAGACCGCCCTGTCCGACAACATCCGTCTGCCGGGCAAGCTGTGGGACTGCACGGAAAAAGACGCCGAAAAGTGTGAAATCTTCATCGTCGAGGGCGACAGCGCAGGCGGCAGCGCAAAGTCCGGCAGAGACCCGAAAACGCAGGCCATTTTGCCGCTGCGCGGAAAGATCTTGAACGTCGAGAAGGCGCGTGTGGATCGCATGATGGGCAACGCCGAGATCCTCGCCATGATCGCATCGTTCGGCGCGGGACTCGACGCGGAATTCGACGTGTCGAAGCTGCGCTACCACAAGATCATCTGCATGACCGATGCGGACGTGGACGGCGCGCATATCCGTATCCTGCTTTTGACCTTCTTCTTCCGCCACATGCGCCCGCTCATCGAGCAGGGCTATGTGTATATCGCCATGCCGCCGCTCTTCCGCGTCAAGCGCGGCAAGTTCGAGCAGTATGTGTATACGGACGAGGAGCTCGCCGATCTTCTGAACGAGATCGGCCGCGAGCAGCCCTATGACATCCAGCGCTACAAAGGTCTCGGCGAAATGGACCCGGAGCAGCTCTGGGATACGACCATGGATCCGGAAAAGCGCCTCATGAAGCGCGTGACCATGGACGACGCCATGGCAGCGGACGAGCTGTTTACGCTGCTCATGGGCGATAAGGTGGAGCCGCGCCGCGACTTCATCATGCAGAACTCGAAACTCGTCGCCGATCTGGACTATTGATCCGGCGCACCACTTGACCGCTTCCGGCGCGGGCAGAGCATTCCCCCGCCGTCCGGGGCAGCAAAGGAGCAAATACAATGCCTGAAGAACGAGAGCTTGCCGGGCGCATTCAGCCCATGCACCTCGAGCAGGAGATGAAAACGAGCTTCATTTCCTATGCCATGTCGGTCATCATCGACCGCGCGCTGCCCGATGTGCGCGACGGACTCAAGCCCGTCCACCGTCGCATCCTGTTCGACATGGACGAGCTGGGTCTCGATCCCGACAAGCCGCACAGAAAAAGCGCGCTGACCGTCGGCGACGTGCTCGGCAAATATCATCCGCATGGCGATTCCTCCGTCTATGACGCGATGGTGCGCCTTGCCCAGCCCTTCAACATGCGTTACCCGCTCGTCGATCCCCACGGCAACTTCGGTTCCGTAGACGGCGACGGCGCGGCCGCCATGCGTTACACGGAGGCGCGTCTTTCCAAGCTCGCGACCGAAATGCTCGTCGATATCGAGAAGGACACGGTCAATTTCGTGCCGAACTTCGATGAGACGCGCACGCAGCCGACCGTGCTGCCCGCACGCTTTCCGAACCTGCTCGTCAACGGCTCGGGCGGTATCGCCGTGGGCATGGCGACGAACATTCCGCCGCACAACCTCGGCGAAACGATCGACGGCCTGATCGCGCTGATCGATAATCCGGACATCACCTCCGACGAGCTCATGCAGTACATCCCCGGTCCGGACTTCCCGACCGGCGGCATCATCATGGGCAAGATGGGCATTGCGAGCGCCTACCGCACGGGCCGCGGCAAGATCGTCGTGCGCGCGAAAGCGGAGATCGAGCAGTATGCAAAGGACCGCAGCCGCATCGTCGTCACGGAGATCCCCTATCAGGTGAACAAAGCGCGCCTTGTGGAAAACATTGCGCAGCTGCACCGCGACAAAAAGATCGAGGGCATTTCCGACCTGCGCGACGAATCCGGCAGAAACGGGATGCGCATCGTGATCGAGCTGAAGAAGGACGTCAACGCGAACGTCGTTCTGAACCTGCTCTACAAGCACACGCAGTTGCAGGATACCTTCGGCGCGATCATGCTTGCGCTCGTGGACGGCGAACCGCGGGTGCTGAGCCTGCACGATATGCTGTTCTATTATCTTGAACACCGCAAGGACGTCGTCACGCGCCGCACGCGCTATGACCTTGAAAAAGCAAAGGAGCGCCTGCACATCCTCGAGGGTCTGCTCATCGCGCTCGACAACATCGACGAGGTCGTGGAGCTCATCAAGAAATCTCCGAACGCAAAAGAGGCAAAGGATCGCCTCATGGAGCGTTTCGGCCTGTCCGAGCGGCAGTCGCAGGCCATACTCGACATGCGCTTGCAGCGTCTGACCGGACTTGAGCGCGACAAGATCGTCGAAGAGGATCGTCAGCTCAAGGAGCGCGTGGCATACCTCGAGAGCATCCTTGCGGACGAGCACAAGCTCCTCGGCATTATCCGCGATGAAGCGCTCGACATCAAGGCGCGCTACGCGGACCCGCGCCGCACGGAGATCACGCAGATGATCGACGACATTGACTTGGACGACATCATCCAGGTCGAGGATATGGCGGTCACGATGACGCACTTTGGGTATATCAAGCGCATTTCGCCGGATACCTACCGTGCGCAGCACAGAGGCGGCCGCGGCGTAAAGGGGCAGGCGACCCGCGAGGAAGACTTTGTTGAGAGCCTGTTCGTGACCTGCACGCACGCGCCCATTCTGTTCTTTACGAACATGGGACGCGTGTACAAGATCAAGTGCTATGCCATTCCGGAGGCAGGCCGTGCCGCAAAGGGCATCCCGATCGTGAATCTGCTGCAGCTCCAAGGCGGAGAGAAGGTCACTGCGACTATTCCGCTGCCGTGGCATCTCGAAGAAGAATGCTACCTTGTCATGGCGACGCGCGACGGCGTGATCAAGAAAACGCCGATGTCCGAGTTTGACAACATCCGCAAGGGCGGCCTCATCGCGCTGAATCTGCGCGAGGGCGACGAGCTGATGTCCGTTGAGCTGTCAAACGGAGACGACGAGTTCATCATCGCCACAAAGAAGGGCAAGGCGGTGCGCTTTGACGAGCGCGACGTGCGCGCCATGGGCCGCACCGCAACGGGTGTACGCGCCATTACGCTCGAGGGCGGCGACACGGCGGTCGACATGGTGAAGGTGGTTCCTGACGCGACCGTCCTGACCGTAACGGAGAAAGGCATGGGCAAGCGCACCGAGGCGGAGCAGTACCCCATGCACCGCAGAGGCGGCAAGGGCGTGCTCGCCATGATGCTGACGGACAAGACGGGCGATCTGACCTGTCTCAAGATGGTGAAGGGCGACGAGGATCTCATGCTGATCCGTGACGACGGCACGATCATGCGGATGCCCGTAAGCCAGGTCAACGTGATCGGGCGCAACACGCAGGGCGTACGGCTCATGCGCGTGGACGAGGGGACAAAGGTCGTTTCCATCGCGGTCGCGCCGCATTCCGAGGAAGAGGACGAGGCCGAGGGCGAAGCGATCACGCCGGTCACGGAAGAATAATGAACGCCGGGAGCGGGCAAGCAGCTTTTTTCTCTTCCTTTTCTTTCTAGAAGAAAAGGAGCAAAAGAAAGTCAATTGCGGATCAGGTTTTTACGTTTCTCAAAGCGTTTTATGCAACCCTGCAACACAAACCGGGCGGTTCACATGCGAACCGCCCGGTTTTTATACCATAAGTGAGAGACGCGGGAAATAGGCTGACCTCCGCCCATCCCCCGCAGCCGCAAAAGTCTTTTGTTTCTTTTCTTCAAGAAAAGAAATCGTACCCCTTCTTTTCTTTTTAGAAGAAAAGAAGCAAAAGAAAATCAATTGCGGAACAGCTTTTTTCCTGCGCTGTTGCCTTTCCCACCAACGTGCTATACAAAACGGACGGTTTGTATGTGAACCGTCCGTTTTTTCGTTCCGAGCAGGATGTGCGGGAAAGCGCCTTTTCTCCGAAAGAAAACCTCCCCCGCAACGTCTTTTGTTTCTTTTCTTCAAGAAAAGAAATCGTACCCCTTCCCCTATAAAAAGGAGACGTATAAAACCCCTGCGCCGTGTTCATACTCAGGGCGAGGTGAAACAAATGAATCCGATTCATGCAACAAAGCGTTCTCTTGCGTGCGGTGCGGCATGCATCGTCGTGCTGTCGCTTCTTCTGACGCTCGGATGCGGCGCCGATACGCCGGCACAGGCGTCCGGCAACGATGAAAACACAAATATCCTCCGTCTGCATGTCATTGCAAACAGCGATACCGCCGCAGATCAGGCCGTAAAGCTCAAAGTGCGCGACGCGGTGCTCGCCTGCGTCGAGCCGGGCGGCAGCGCAGAGGAAACGGAAAATTTCCTGCTGCGTCACGGCAAGGAGCTGCAAGCCGCCGTGGAAACGACGCTCCGCGATAACGGCTTTTCCTATGGCGCGCAGCTCATGCTCGGCCGCTATGAATTCCCCGACCGCAGCTATGCCGGCACAGTCTACCCCGCGGGCGAGTACAAAGCGCTCCGCGTCGTTCTTGGCGTCGGCGGCGGCCACAACTGGTGGTGCGTGCTGTTCCC
>HF985524.1:6034-7156 GCA_000432015.1 Clostridium sp. CAG:1024
CGGACGCAAAAGCCGTTGAAACGAGACCGGACGGCATCCGCTTTGAAAGCACGATCCTCAAATGGTTCCAAGATTGGAGGAAAGCATCATGAAGCCATCGATCCGGCGTTTGCTCGTCCTTTTGCTCATCGTGACCGCCGTGCTCTGCGCGGTAGAACTCCCGTCCGAGGCGGCGTCGCTCCGGCGCGGCTCGTCCGGCGACGACGTGATCGCGCTGCAAAAAAAGCTCAAAAACTGGGGCTATTACTCCGGCTCCGTCGACGGAAAATTCGGCGCGGAGACCGAACGCGCGGTCATTTATTTTCAGACCAAGAACGGCCTCGATCCGGACGGCGTCGTGGGGCAGGCCACGGCAAAAGCGCTCGGCCTCACGCTCACGAACAGCGGCTCGTCCGGCGGCGGCTCCGCGACCTCGAACAGCTCCGGCGACGTGTATCTGCTCGCCCGCTGCATCTACGGCGAAGCGCGCGGCGAGCCGTATAAAGGGCAGGTCGCCGTGGGCGCGGTCATTCTGAACCGCGTCAAAAGCAGCAGCTTCCCGAACAGCATTTCAGGCGTCATCTATCAGCAGGGCGCCTTTTCCGTCGTTGCGGACGGGCAGATCAACCTGTCGCCCAACGAAACAGCCATCAAAGCCGCAAAGGACGCCATGAACGGCTACGATCCGACCGGCGGGTGTTTGTACTATTATAATCCCGATAAGACGACGAATAAATGGATCTGGCAGCGCCCCGTCATGCTCGTGATCGGGCGGCACAGATTCTGCAAATAAAGGAGGGACGGACGATCATGCAGAACGAAGCGCTCCTGCGCAAAGTCGCGGCCATTGCCGTACCGCTCATCCTGCTCGCCGCGCTCATCGCCGTGTCCATGTGGGGCTCGGAACAGGCGGCGCGCGCAGAAGGGCTCACCCAGCAGGTGCAGTCCATTTACCGGCATACGTTCTTCGAGCTGTCGGACAATGTGACCGATCTGCAAGTCGCGCTGAAAAAGCTCTCGGTCGCCGCAAGCAGCGCACAATATGTGCAGCTGCTGCAAGACGTGCGCAGGCTCTCCGGCGAAGCGACCGCAAATCTCGGAAACCTTCCCGCATCGCATGTGGATACCATGGCGCTGAACCGC
>HF985524.1:7246-10540 GCA_000432015.1 Clostridium sp. CAG:1024
GACGACCGCGAACAGCTCGACGCGCTGTATGAAGCGAGCGTCCGGGTCGCGGCCACGCTCGAAGACCGTCTCAGCGAAGAAGCGTTCCCGACGGAAACGGTGACATCGGAGACGTACTTTGAAAGCGCGCTTGCCGCGGAGGGCGAAAACGGCGGCACGCAGGAGGCGAACCTCTCCCACTATCCGACGCTCATCTATGACGGTCCGTTCTCGGACAGCACGGAAAAAGCGGAACCCTTGGGGCTCCCGGAGGAAACGGTAGACGCGGAGACCGCGCTCGCCCGCGCGTCGGAAAGCCTTGGCGGCGCGTCGCTCACGCCGGACGGCGAAACACTCGGCAGCATCGAGACCTACGACTTTTCCGGCACGGACGCCGCGGGCAGGAGCGTCGAGATCTCGATCACAAAGCGCGGCGGCTGCGTGCTCACCATGATGAAAACGCCGGAGGGCGCGGCGGAGGGCAAGCCGGAGGACGCAGAGGTCGAGCGGTACAAAGCAGCGGCGGCGGACTATCTTTCCGCACAGGGCTATCCCGCCATGACCTCGTCCTATGCGCAGTACTACGCCGGCATTGCGGTGTTCAACTTCGCTGCGGAGCAGGGCGGCGTGGTGCTTTACCCCGATCTTGTAAAAGTGTATGTCGAGCGGCAGAGCGCCGAGGTCGTGGGGCTGGACGCGCGCAGCTATTTCTTCTCGCACCGCGAACGGGCGCTTCCCATTCCGGCGCTCACGGAAGAGGACGCAAGAAACGCCGTGTCCGGAGGCAAGAAACGCCGTGTCCGACCGGCTCACGATCGAAACGGTGCGGCTCGCGCTCATCCCGAAAACGCCCGTGACGGAGGTTCTGTGTTACGAATGCACCGGCAAATACGGCAACGCGGCGTTCGTGGTATACATCAACGCCCAAAGCGGCGCGGAAGAACAGCTCTTTGAGATCATCAACAGCGACGAGGGCGAGTTCACGGTGTGACCTTCCGGCATCGCCCGGACTGCGCAAAGCACCGATCCGCTTCCCGTTTTTTCCGCCGAAAGCCGGAAAAGCCGCCCGCCATTTAGCGTTTCTCTCCGGACGGTCTGCACAAGATGTTGTGGCGAAATGCGCGGAAAATTGGCGGCATTGGGGGCTTTTCGACAGAAAAACAAAGGACTTATCCACAAAATGTTACGGTTATTTTAACAAATGGCACAAGATATTGATGTTTCGGCATGGATTGTGCTATAACTATACCAGAGCAAGAGAGTGTATGACCGAAAGGAAGGGTATCCGCTATGATGGAACTGCTGCTGAATCCCAAGAGTGAAGACGTGATCGAGGTCCTTTTGAACAAAAAAGCGGAGGACATGACCGTAGCGGCAGACACCTGTGAACATTTTGCCTATCGCAAGTCCCTGCTGTTCTACACGACCGAGTGCAAGTATTGCCGCTATGCAAGAATGGTCAAGGACAAGGGCAGCAACGCGCGCGACTGCGTCTGCACCTATGCGGCACAGATGCTGCAGGACTCCGTGGGCTGAGCCCCGACGCCTGTCACGCAGCGATCCCCGATTGGACCGACCGAAGCCGGAGGGTTTTCCTCCGGCTGTTTTTATGCCCCGCCCGGCCTGCGCAGCAAAACCGGGCAGAGCATACGATCCCGAAGCGCTATCGGAGGAGCAGCACGGTCTGCCCCTCTGCGAGCGGCTCCTTCAGCTCGCCGTTCCATTCGAGGATGCGCTGTACCGGCACGAGAAACCGCTTGCCGATGGAAAACAGCGTATCCCCCGCGTCCGCGCAGTAAACGATCACGCCCTGATACGCAGGCTCCGTTCCGCCCGGCGTGACGCCCGACGTCGCAAGGATCCGCTCCTCCGCGTAGCGCTCCGCCGTCGCCATAACGGTGAATTGCAGCTCCGGCATACGCCCGCCGCCCGCCGCATGTACGGACAGCACGTCAAGCGTCACGCGCACATCCTCCGCCGTCTCACAGTCGAACAGCATCTGTACGGGAATATCCTCCGTAAAACTGTGCAGCATTCCGCCGTCGCACTGATACAGCACCGTGACGAACAGCATCGCATCCACGCCGAGCCTGCCGTCGCGTTCAAACGTGCCCGTGACCGCGGGGATCGCCGCCGCAAGGATGGGTCGATACGCCTCCGGCAGGTGCGGCGGGATCTGCACGCTCTCGCGAAGCGAAAACCGCTGCTGGGCCGCGCCGAGGCTCCGCTTGACCGTCAGCGCCGTCTGTTCGCAGGTGAAGGCCGCGCTTTTGTCATATGCGTCGAGCAAAACGGACGTCTCCGTCCGTTCCACGCCGTACAGCCGGAGCTGTACGAGCGCCTCTACATCCGCAACACCGAAGCTCTCGTCCGCCGATACGACGGAGAGCTGCTGCACCGCCGCCACGGCCCACATTTCCGGCGCGTATCCCGCTTCGAACACATCCGTAAACGGCAGGATCGCACTCTGCGTCGTGAGCTGGCCGTCCGCGCTTTCGTTCAGCAGCATGACATACAGGCTTCCCTCCGCCGACACGCTGTTGCCGGAACAGGACAGCGAACGGATCTCGGCAGCGCCCCGATAGAGCAAGATTTTCGCGGCATTCGGCGCGGCGATCTCCTCATATACGCGCACCGTATGCTCCGCAAGCAGCACGCGCCGCCTGTGCTCGATCGTCCCCGCCTGCACCTCCAGCCCCGGGCAATCCGTAATGCCCGTCACGAGCGGCACGGTGCAGGCCGCCGTGACCGCGGCATTCAGCTCCAGCACGGCGGACAGCCGGACTTTGCCGTTTTCCGCACGGCAGCGGCATTCCATGAGCTGTCCCGTCACCGTTGCCTGCATCCCCTCCTGCGCGCCCGAAAGCCGCATCTCGTGCGTAAAGGCGGACGACGCCGTAAACCCGAACGGTTCGCCCGCATCCGTCCCGCAGAGAAGTCGGAGCGTCAGCCGTCCGGAAGCGCGCACACCGTCCTCCACGCAGGCCGTCTCCTCGACATGCAGCTCCGCAAAAACCGAAAGCACCGAGACGGCAATCCGTCCCTCCGGCAGCGGGATCTCGCTGTCGAGCACCGTTTGCGCGGTCGTATTCCCGATCCAAAGATCCAGTCCTGGTATGCTTGTCTGAATATCCATGTTCCGTCCTCCCGTTTGGTTCGCTACAACATGCTTATGTAGCCCGTCACAGGCAAGAACCAAAAAATCTATCAGTGGGGAAAAATATATTTTTGCTATCTCGTTGACACGGCTATGCGCCGGGGGTATAATAAACACGGAAACACGTCGTAGGGCGGAACCCAGCCGCCGATCTCATT
>HF985525.1 GCA_000432015.1 Clostridium sp. CAG:1024
TCGAGTCAGCCCCGTTATGACCACTTCGATACCTCTGCATGCTTTGCATGCGGGAATTAGTATACCGTAAAAGCTTAAAAATTGCAACGTTTTCCCGCAAAGAAATCTGAAAGAAGTTTCGCGCACTCTTCTTCAAGAATACCGCCAACCGTCTTTACGCTGTGCAAAAACCAATGATCCGTTAGATCCGCGACCGAACCGCAGCAGCCCGCCCGCGAATCATATGCGCCGTAAACGAGCGTGGAAAGCCGAAGATTTACCGCCGCCCCCGCACACATGGCGCAGGGTTCGAGCGTCACGAACAGCGTACAATCGGAAAGACGCCCGCCGCGCAATTTTGCCGCAGTCTGCATGGCGAGCAGTTCCGCATGTGCGGTCAGATCCTGCCGCTGTACGCTGCGATTGTGCTCCCTTGCAATCACTACGCCGCCGCACATCACAACGGCGCCGACCGGCACTTCTCCCTCTCCCGCCGCAGTCTCCGCTTCGAGAAGTGCCAAGCGCATCCCTTCCTCAAGCGCAGTCTGCATCATCGTTTGCCCATTCTCCATCACAGCGAACGCAATACCTCCTGCGTATCAAATCCTTCATAGCAGACGCGATACAGCGTCAAACCGTGCGCCGGTGCCGTCGCCCCCGCGTCACTGCGTTTTGTGCTTTCAAGCGCAAGGCCGATCGCATCCGCGCCACGCTTTCCCGCACCGATCTCCAACATCGTGCCCGTCAAAATGCGCACCATGTTATACAAAAAACCGTTGCCTGCAACGTCATAGTGCAGCAGCGCGCCCTCCTGCGTCCACTCCGACAGCGTAACGGTGCGCACGGTATTCTCCATCGTCACGCCTGCGGACATAAACGCACGAAAATCATGCGTACCGAGAACATCCGCCGCGGCGCTTTGCATTGCTGTGACGTCCGGCGTTCCGTGCAGGTGTAGCGCCGTATTCCTCGTGAACACGCGCGCATGCGGACCAAGCTGCACGGTATACCGATACTGCTTCTGCTTTGCGGAAAATCTCGAATGGAACGATCCGTCCGTTTCATCGGAATACAGGATACGAATATCATGCGGCAAGTGCGTATTCAGTGCGATTGCAAATTTATCCGCATTCATACGCGCCGCCGTATCAAAATGCGCGACCTGCGCGAGCGCATGCACGCCGCTGTCCGTCCGGCCGGAGCCATGCAGACTGACCGACTCGCCCGTCGTCTCAAAGATCGCCCGCTCGATCAGCGCCTGAACGGCGATCCCGTTGGGCTGCGTCTGCCAGCCGACATACTGCGTTCCGTCATATTCAATGATCAAGCGGATCCTGCGCATCAGCCGATCACCTTGGAAAGCACGACCGTTACCGCCATCAGCACGGCCATCAGCAGCAGTGCAACGCCGTCCGCGGGATGCAGATGCAGTTCCCGCATCCGCGTCCTGCCCTCGCCGCCATGGTAACAGCGGGATTCCATCGCCATTGCAAGCTCATCCGCACGGCGGAACGCCGAGACGAACAGCGGTACCAGGATCGGAATCATACTCTTTGCGCGCGCGATCAAATTGCCGCTTGTAAAATCTGCACCGCGCGCCATCTGTGCCTTTTGGATGCGCTCGACCTCTTCCATAAGCGTCGGAATGAAGCGCAGCGCGATCGTCATCATCATGGCAAGCTCATGCGCGGGGAATTTGAACACGGAGAGCGGCTTCAGCAATCGCTCGATGCCGTCCGTCAATGCGATCGGTGAGGTCGTCAGTGTTAAAAGCGACGTGCCCGCAACAAGCAGCAGCAGGCGAAGGGTCATAAAGATCGCCTGACGCAGCGCTTCTTCGGTGATGCGGATCACCCACCAGGAGAACAGAACCGTCTCGCCCTGCGTAAAGAATACATTGATAAGGAACATGAACACGAGCAGCCAGCGGATCGGCCGGATCGACGACAGCAGATAGCTGATCGGCACGCGGGCAAGATACACCGTCACGATCACAAACAATGCGGGCAGCAGGAACACCGGCATACTCTTAACAAGGAATACCAGCACGATATACGCGATCATGAGCACGATCTTCGTGCGCGGATCCAGACGATGAATGCAGCTGTCTCCGGGCAGGAATTGTCCAAGCGTCATTTTCGTTCCCATCCAATCACCTCCCCGCGCGCTCCAACAGCGCATCCCGCAGCTCGTCCATACGCACGATGCCCGCGGGCAGGTCGATCCCACGCTCCCGCAGCATTCGCGCAAGCGACGTTGCCTGCGGTACGGAAAGCCCCATTGCCTCCAACTCCTCCGCGCGGGAGAATACTTCACCCGGCGTTCCGAGCATGACGAGCCTGCCGCGGTTCAAGACTGCGAGCCGCGTTGCATAGCGCGCAACGTCATCCATGGAATGCGACACCATGATGATCGTACAGCCCGTCTCCCTGCGCAGCGTGTCCAGCAGCGATAGTATCTGCCTCCTGCCGCGCGGATCGAGACCTGCCATCGGCTCGTCGAGCGCCAGATATTTCGGCCGCATCGCAAGAATCCCCGCCAACGCCGTTCTGCGCTTTTCGCCGCCGGACAAATCAAAAGGCGACTGCTCGGCGAATCGCTCCGGATCGAGCCCGACAAGTGCAAGCGTCTCAACGGCGCGCTGCCGTGCCTCCTCCGGGGAAAGGCCAAGATTCTTCGGGCCAAAGGCCACGTCCTCCGCTACGGTCTCTTCGAACAGTTGATACTCCGGGTACTGGAACACGAGTCCGACGCGCTTTAAGGCTTCTCTTCTCTGTTTTTTATCGCGCGTATCAAAGCCGTCTACCAGTACGCTTCCGCCGGTGGGCAGCAAAAGGCCGTTCAAATGCTGCATAAACGTGCTCTTTCCGGAGCCCGTATGCCCGATCACGCCGAGAAATTCGCCCTCTTCGATCGTGAGCGTCAATCCGTCCAGCGCCGTGAACCGCAGCGCGCTTTCCGCCATGTAGGCGTGGGTCAGTTGTTCGATAACGATTGCCATATTGCATCCGCCGTTTCTGTTATGGTCATGGGGTCTCCGAGGAGCGGCATTCCACCCTCGATCAGCGCATCGCGCAGCCAAACGGTCTCCGGAACATCCAATCCGAGCGCCCGCAGCTCCGCGCTTCGCCGGAATACCTCGCGCGGCGTACCGGAGAACTGGAGCTTTCCACCGCCCATCACGACCACGCGGTCACAGGAAAGCGTTTCCTCCATGAACTGCGTGATCATCACGACCGTGAGCCCCGTTTCCCTGTGGAGCCGCTTCACGATCTCCAGCACCTCGCGCCGCCCCTCCGGGTCGAGCATCGCGGTCGCTTCGTCCAGCACGAGCACCTCCGGCTGCATCGCAAGCATGCCGGCAATGGCGATGCGCTGTTTCTGGCCCCCCGAAAGCGCGTGGCTTGCCTTGTCCGCATAGGCTGTCATGCCGACACTCTCGA
This sequence comes from Clostridium sp. CAG:1024, assembly GCA_000432015.1. Lineage (GTDB taxonomy): Bacteria > Bacillota > Clostridia > Christensenellales > CAG-138 > CAG-1024. The sequence continues at coordinate 3,423 of HF985525.1, forward strand.
GCGCCGCATCCACTCGGCCGCGGATCTCTTTCGGCGGAACGCCGAGGTTTTCGGGACCGAATCCCACGTCCTCTTCCACGATCGTCGTTACAAGCTGGTTGTCGGGGTTCTGAAACACCATTCCGACACGCTGCCGGATCGCAAGGAGCGCGTCCTCATTCTTCGTATCCATGCCGTCGATCGTCACATTTCCGCCTGTCGGTAGCAGCAGCCCGTTCAGATGTTTTGCAAGCGTGCTCTTGCCGGAGCCGTTATGCCCGACAATGGCGAGCATCTCTCCGGCCTCGATGGTCATGGTCACGCCGGAAAGCGCGTTCTGCGCCGCGCCCTCATAGCGATAGCTTACGTTGTTCAGCTCCAGCATGTTCTAAGCTCCGTTTCTTCGCTGTCATGTAACAACTCAGTATAGCATGTGCATCCGCGTCGAACAAGCGCAAGCGCTACTTTTTCGCCGAATTCCGTTAAAACGCCGCCGCCGGGTCGGAAAAGCCCTTGTCGCATCCCGCCGCAAAATGCTATAATCTCCCCATGAAAACACTATTGAAAAACATTCGCACACTCGTCACCTGCGACGATCAGGATCGCGTCTTACACAACGTCGATCTGCTGCTCGACGGCCCCTCCATCTGCGCGATCGGCCATATTCAGGAACCTGCAGACAACGTGATCGACTGCCGGCACATGTTTGTGTATCCGGGTCTCGTCAACACGCACCATCATCTCTACCAGTACTTCACGAGAAATCTGCCCGAGGTGCAGGGACTGGAGCTGTTTGACTGGCTGACGGCGCTCTATGAGATCTGGAAAAATCTCAATGAGGAAACGATCCGCTGTTCGTCGCTGGCCGGCATGGGCGAGCTTATGAAATACGGCTGCACGACTTGCTTCGATCACCACTATGTGTTCCCGAAAGGCGCGGGCGAGCTCATCGGCGCGCAGTTTGCGGCGGCAGAACAGCTCGGCATCCGTATGCACGCTTCACGCGGCAGCATGAGCCTTTCCAGGAAGGACGGCGGCCTGCCCCCGGACTCCGTCGTACAGGATGTGGACGCCATTCTCTCCGACAGTGCGCGGCTCATTGAGACCTGCCACGACGCGTCCGCGTTCTCCATGCGGCAAATGGTGCTTGCGCCCTGCTCGCCATTCTCTGTCACTGCGGATCTTCTGCGCGAGAGCGCGGTGCTCGCCCGGCAGTACGGCGTTCGTCTCCACACGCACCTTTGCGAAACGAAGGACGAGGAACGTTTTACCCTCGAAACGACCGGGATGCGGCCCTACGCCTATATGGAATCTCTCGGCTGGACGGGCAGCGACGTGTTCTATGCGCACGGCATCCATTTCAACGACGAGGAGCTGCGAAGCCTTGCTTCCACGCAGACAGGCGTGGCGCACTGCCCCTGTTCCAACATGAAACTGTCGAGCGGCGTTGCGCGCATTCCCGAAATGCTCGCGCTCGGCGTCCCCGTTGGGCTTGCAGTAGACGGCAGCGCCTCCAACGACGCGTCCAACCTCATGGAAGAGATCCGCACGGCGTATCTGCTGCACCGTTTGACGGCCGGCGACAAAGCGCCGACGGGCTATGATCTGCTCAAAATGGCGACCCGCGGCAGCGCGCGGCTGCTCGGACGCAGCGACATCGGCGAGCTTTCTCCGGGCAAAGCCGCAGACTTCTTTGCGATCGACACACGCCGGATCGAAATGCTTTGCGCGGATCGTGATGCCGCAGATCTGTTCGGCACGGTCGGCTGGCACCTTCCGGCAGACCTCGTGTATGTGAACGGCAGAAAGACCGTTGAAAACGGCAGACTGCTCACCGTTGACGAAGACCGGCTCCTCCGTGACGGCAAAGCGGCCGTCGCTCGTCTGTTGGAGGCGTGATCACATGATGTCTCCAAAGTATCTTGTACGCGCAGGACTGATCGCCGCGCTGTATGCTCTGCTGACGGTCGCACTTGCTCCGATCTCGTCCGGCCTCATTCAATGCCGTGTTTCGGAAGCGCTCTCCGTTCTGCCGTATTTTACCCCCGCCGCAGTCCCAGGGCTGTTTGTCGGCTGTGCGCTTGCGAACCTGCTCACGGGTGCGCCGCTTTACGACGTTGTTTTCGGCTCGCTCGCAACGCTGCTTGCCGCGGCTGCGACCCTGCTTCTCAAACGCCGCGGAATGAAAAAATGGCTGATGCCCCTGCCCTCTGTGCTTGTCAATGCGGTCATTATCGGCACGCTGCTCGTCAAAGTCTACGGTGTGCCCGTTTCCCTGCCGCTCGCCATGCTGTACGTCGGGCTCGGGCAGGCGCTCGCATGCTACGGTCTCGGTCTGCCGCTGCTCTATGCGCTGGAACGTTTCGGCGGCGAACTTTTCTCACACGAATAATCGGCAAAGGAGTTTTCGCTTTATGAAATATTTGCAGCATAGCCGGCGTATGCCGTTCCTGCTTTGGCTGCCGCTCCTGCTTGCCGTCTGTTTCGGCTGCGCCCGTCCCCTCGCTTCGACTGCCGCCGCACTCACGCTGGCGNNNCCGCATCCACGCTGGCGCCTGTGTCCGTGTCTTCGCCTTCTCCCTCGCCTTCTCCTTCTCCCACACCCGAGCCGGAAATCACTGACGCCTGGTATACCGAACGCTGCGAGGAAATGCGGCGGTATATGGAGGCATACGGCGAGTACGATTCCTATGAGGCGCTCGAAGCGGTGCTCCGCAGCAGGGACATCGATCCGGCGCGTCCCATGATCGCACTGACCTTTGACGACGGCCCAGTGGCGGGCGTAACGGATGAGATCCTGGACATACTGGAAGAATACAATGTGCGCGCCACATTCTTTATCTGCGGCTGGCGGCTCAACAAAGAGGCAAACGCCGCGATCCTTCCGCGAATGCTGGCGCTCGGCTGTGAGATCGGGAACCACACCTACGGCCACACGACGCTGACCGGGATCTCTGAAAGAAACCGTCTGAAATATATCACAAAAACGAACGATCGCGTTCTGGAGCTGACCGGCTATACCATACGCTCACTCCGTCCGCCGGGCGGAAAAACCAATCCCCTGGTGAGCAGAAGCGCCGCCTCCCTCGATATGGCCGTCGTCCTGTGGAGCCAGAGCGGCAACGTCCACCTGACCAAGGCGCGCAGAATTGCGGATAATGTGCTGAAACAGGATGCGAACGGCCGCGAGCTGCGCGACGGGGACATCGTTCTGCTCCACGATACAAAGAAGCACATGGTCGAGGCCGTGCGGCTCATGATCCCCGAATTGCTCGATCAGGGCTATCAGCTCGTGACCGTGCAGGAGCTGCTCCATTTCTCCGAAATCGGCTATCTGCCCGGTGTGCAATACCGCCGGATCGATACTTATAAAACGCTGGATTAGGAAGTGACCGTTATGAACGACTATACCGAAATCAAACTCTCCTCCGAAGAGATCTTCAAGGGCCGCATTCTGCATGTATTTCGCGACAGGGTCCGTCTGACAAACGGCCGTGAAAGCACGCGCGAGTACATCCGTCATCCCGGCGCGGTCTGTCTCGTTCCGCTCACGGCGGAAGGCGAGATCCTCATGGTGCGGCAGTACCGCTACCCATTTGGGAAAATGCTGCTGGAAGTCCCGGCAGGCAAACTTGACCCCGGCGAATCGCCGCGAGACGCCGCGCTGCGCGAGCTTTCCGAGGAGACGGGTGCAGAGGCCGATGAACTGATCGATCTTGGCGACTTTTACCCGTCCGTCGCCTACACAGACGAGGTGATCCACACCTATCTTGCGCGCGGTCTCCGCTTTGCCGCGCAGCACCCGGACGAAGACGAGTTCCTGGACGTGGAACGTATTCCCCTTTCAACGCTTGTCGCCGACGTGGTCGCCGGACGGATCCGCGACGGAAAAACGCAGGCCGCGATTCTGAAGGCAGAGCACTATCTGCGCGCGGAAGCAAAATAAAAACCGCGAAGCAATACGCTCGCGGCGGCGCAAAGGCTCTTGCAGCGTCTTTGTTCTGCAAACTTGCCAGCAGCAAACAACGGACGGTTCCTATCTGGGCCGCCCGTTATTTACTATCGTCGGATATGCGGAGGAACCTCTACTCCGTCATTCCCCCGCTTCCAGCTGTCAATTATACGATTCTCCAAGCAAAGCCGAACTGCTCCTGAACGGTCACGCCGCGGTCGGAGACGGTTTGGGCAGGCAGATCGTTATGCGCGTTCCTGCACCCGGCTCGCTGCGCAGTTCAAAATGGCCGCCGTGTCGATCCACGATCCATTTTGCGATGGCAAGTCCCAGTCCCGTCCCGCCTGTTCCGGCATTTCTCGCAGGGTCTGCGCGGAAAAACCGCTCAAACACATGCGTCATATCCTCCTCGGAAATTCCAATACCGCTGTCCTGCACCTCGATGCAGGGCGCGCCGTCCGCACCGCGCAGCACGCGGAGACGAATACACTCGCCCGGTTTTGTATACTTCACCGCGTTATCCACAAGAATGCGCACCGCTTGCTTGAGCAGCGCGTCATCCGCGTCCGCCTCCGCCGCATCGACGCACTGAAACTGCCAGACATGCTCCGGATGGATCATTTCGGATTCTTCGTATACCTCGGATACCAGCGGTGCAAGCTGGATGCGCCGAAGCTTGAGCTGGGTTCTGCCGCTGTCGCCGCGCGCCAAAAACAGCAGCTGCTCCACGAGTTTTCCCATACGCTCCGCTTCTGTGCGGATCGCGGCGATCCCCTCGTCCAGCACTTTTTCATCCTGCTTGCCCCAGCGTGCCAGCAGATCCGCATAGCCCTTGATCACGGCGATCGGCGTACGCAGTTCATGGGATGCGTCCGACACGAACCTCGTCTGCTGACTGTAAGCCTGCTGCATCCGGTCCAGCATACCGTTGATGGCGTTCTCCAATCCCGCAAGCGACGCGTCCCCCGTGTGCAGACGCGAGCCCGGCGAAGCGGGGCTAAGCCTCCCGATAGCGTTCTCAAGCGATTGAATATGCTCCGCCCGGCCATCGTCATTTCGCGGCCGTGCGGTCTTTGCAGCCTTGTTTTCTCCCGCCGACCCCGCCGCGCTGTACCCGCCGCCCTCCGACAATCGCTGCGCAGCCTCTGCGAGCGCATCGAGCGGTCGAAGCTGCCGTCGGATCCGGATACGATTCAAAAGATCGCACAGGAAAAGCAGCAGCATCTCTCCTGCCGCCGCGCCGAGCAGCAGCACCGCAAGCATCTGAAAATACGAAGTTGCATCTGCGGCCGCGGGCGCGCGCCCCGACGCTTCCATCACATAATACACACGCCTTCCGGTATCGGTTCTTTCCAAAGAAAAACGCCGCTCGACCGTCCGGGCAAGATTGACCAGGCGTGTTTCCCCGTCGAGATATGCGCTGTCCCTTTGATAGCACCATCCGGCCACGGCCAAAAACAGGCCGAGCGCATCGACAAGCAGCACGATCGCCAGCAGTTGCGAGAATGCGCTCCTGCGGATGCGGCGCGCGGTGGACGCAGTTTTTTTGCGGTTCGCATCGCGGCGTCTCTCTCTGCGCGGCCGTACAGTGCCGCTCCTTTGTGCGTTCATTCCGCTTCGCGCAGGACGTAGCCAACGCCCCGCACGGTACGGATCAGTGTCACACCAAAGCGCGCGTCGAGTTTTGCGCGCAGAAACCGTATATACACGTCTACGATATTCGTTTCGCCCATATAGTCGTACCCCCAGACCCGTTCGAGAAAGGTTTCTCTTGACAGAACGATATCCTTGTTTCGAAGCAGCAGCTCCAGCATGGCAAATTCTTTCTGCGTCAGCTCCACGAGCGTGTCTGCATAGCGAACCTCATGCCGCTGCGGGTCGAGCGAAAGACTGCCCGCGGTCAAAACGCCGCTGATCGACGCGTCATGCGCGTTTTCGCCCTGACGAAGCTGCGCCCGGATCCGCGCGAGCAGCTCTTCGATCGCAAATGGCTTTGTAATATAGTCGTTTGCACCCATATCAAGCCCTGCGACCTTATCCATGACAGCGTCGCGCGCCGTGAGCAGAATGACCGGCACGGACGAGCTTTTCCTGAGCCTTCGTATGACCTCAAGACCGTTTAATTCGGGCAGCATGATATCCAAAAGGCACAGATCAAACTTCCCGTTCTCCGCAAGCTCCAATCCCGTTCGTCCGTCCGCAGCCTTTTCCGTCTCATAGCCTTCATGCTGCAATTCCAGCTCTACGAACCGCGCGATCTTCTCTTCATCCTCAACGATCAATATCCTGGCAGGCATGCCGTTCTCCTTCCAAAACTGTCATCGGGCGCAGCCTGCGTCAAGCGACTGCGTCCGATCCTGCTTCGTTATCCGTTATGTTTTGCTGCCTCGCTCCGGAGCTCGGCCTTGAGCGTGTCCGCCGCGTCGCTCACCTTACCCATTGCGCCGTTGACGGCATCGGTCCCGAGATCGGGGCCGCGGAACAAGAAGCGGCACTTGCAGAACAGCGCGACGATCATGAGCGGAAGAACGACCCAGAACGCAAAGAGCAGCAGCGCCACAAACAGCGTTACCGGAATGCGCAGAAGCTGCTCGCCGTCTCGTTCCATGCAGAGCTGATTGATGTTGCCTCGATGAAACAGACGCTTGATCCAAGCCCAGAATCTTGCCATCAGATCGCCGAAGGTCGATGCATCGGACGCATCCTTCCGCTCGGTTCCCGCTGCTTTCTCCCGTGCGCTCGCCGTACTGTAGCTGCCGCCGGCGTACTGGGTGCGGCCTTCCTTTTCCAGTGCGATCAACGCATCCAGCAGATTCCAATCCGTCTTTTCGAGCACATCGCGCGCTTCCTGATACGTTACGCCCGTCTTCTCCACGAGCTTTTCAACCATTTCAAGATGTTCCATCCTTGTTTCCTCCCTCATTTCGATGGGAACAGTATAGCGATCAAAGATTGAACCGCCATGCATGGCACATGAAAACCGGATGAAAAACGGATTACAGTTTTGCGACCGTCAATCCGCCGCTCACGGTATTTACCTGTATAGCGAGGCTGCCGTCGCCGCAAACCATTTGCGAACGCGTACCCGTGGTCGGAACGCTGCTTTGAACGTCCCCGCTGACCGTCTCGAACCGCAGTGCGAACCCCGGCGCATCCGCCGGCAATTCGATCGCGACGTCCCCGGACACGCTGTGCACGGAAATCTGTCTGCCGATCCGGCAGTCGAAACATCTGACGCTGCCGGAGACGGTTTTGATCGCGGTCGAGCCGTCCACGCTGCAAGCCCTGAGCGCCGTCCACCCCGACGTCGCAGCGATCTCGAGGCATTCTGCGTCAACGCGTTCCAACGTGCAGTTGCCGCTGACGGTTTTGAGCCGCAGTTTATCCGTCCGCACGTCTTTGACCGTCCAGTCGGCAGAAACGCCGGTGAGCGTTATCGCGCCCGGGTGCATCGTCCGCGGCAGACGCAGCGTCAGACGCTTTTCTGTCAGCAAACGCGCTTTATGGAAAAAACCGCCGGATTCACTGTATACGACCTTGAGCGTCCCGTTTCGGACCGTGCAACACATCTTCTCCGCTTTCGCAAGCGGCCTTTTCCCCTCTTCGGTGAGCATGATCCGGTCATCGTCCCAGAGTGCGACGTCTGCATTGCCGTTCACCCAATCGATCTCGATCCGTTCGATCCCGTCCGTTGAAAACCAAACGACGTCCTGCCTGCCGTCCGCTTCATGTTCTTCGGCAGCTTTGCCCGCAGGCGCCGCTTCATCCGTTCGGTAGCTGTTGCTCTTTCCCTTCAGTCTGCCCGCGCGTTCCTCTGCGATCAGCGCGTCCAGAAGATTCCACCCGTTCTGCTCCAGCGCAGACCGCGCTTCCTCTTCTCCGAGCGTTGTCTTTTCCATAAGCCTTTCAATCATTTCTGCATGTTCCATTGGAATCCCTCCCTGCTTTCGATGGGCCGAGTTTAACATGCGCAGTTTGAAGACGCATGGAAATAGAATGAAAATTACATGAAAATGGCCTTCAGGAAATCTTGAAGCTTCCGCTCACGGACTCCATCTCGATCTCAAGGCTCCCGTCTCCGTAGACCATGGACTTACGCGAGGTCGTCACCGGAACGTCGCAGTGGACGCTGCCGCTGACCGTATCAAACTTCAATGTGAAGCCCGTGGCAGACGCAGCAAGCTGCATCGCCGCATTGCCGGATACGGTATCGATCTCCAGTTTTCTTGCCACATCGCACCGCAGGATCTCTGCAATGCCCGACACCGTATCGATCTGCAGTTTCTCTGCCGTTAATCCATCGGCGCAGATATTGCCGCTGACGCTCTCAAGCTTGATCTCGCGCGCCTGTACGCCGCGCGCCGTGAGCGATGCGGAAACAACGTCCGCTTCCAGCTCATCGACAATCAGCGAAGCGGGGATCTGCACCGTGAGCGTTTTTTCCGGAAGCTGTACTGTCTTGGACTCACAGCAGCGAATCTCCAGTTCGCCGTCTTTCACGAGATAGCGCATCGTCTGACGTTCGGAGAGCTGTTCCGCACTTGTTTCGGAAAACACGATCTCGCTGCCGTCATAGCATTCGATCTCGACCTCGCCCGCGATCCATTCGATCTCGATCTCGCGGATCCCATCGACAGGCAGCGACGCGCCGCCCAGCGCAAAGCCGTCTTTGACACCGCGGCCCGTATCCCGTCCGAGCCCTTCCGTTGGTTCAGAACCGACGTCTCCTCCGACATGCAGCCCGCCGTTCAGACCGTCCGTCAAGGTCTCCCAGCCGGACGCGATCGCTTCGCGCGCTTCCTCTGTCTCTAAAACCTCTTTCGTGATATGGATCGCTGCGCAGCCGGACAGCACAAGCATCGCTGCAAGCAGCAGGCAGATCAATGTCAATCGTTTCATTTTTCACATTCCTCCATTATGATCTCATCATAGCCGGTCGTTTCGTCGAAGGTCTTTCCAAAACGCCACCCGGGCAGCTCCAGCAGCACGATCTCTGCGGTCGTATTGACCGTGCAGCCCTCCAGAAGATGCCCGCCCAGAACGGACAGATCTTCCCCGGCAAGCGCGATATGCAAATGCGTTCGCTCCGCGCCGACCGTTCCCGTCAGGGATACGATCTCCAGACGCTCCGCAAGCGTATGGCTCCGTTCGCCCGTCGCGTCCCGTATGCAGGCCAGGCTCAGGCAGCCGACGCCCGAGACGATCACCGACGCTTTGATCCCATGCTTCTTCGCATAGTCTTGTATGGAGCGTTTCAGATCGTCGCCCCGATGCAGCCGAAAGCAATGCGATATTCCCGGCAATGACGCGTCCTCCCCTCCGACATTCTTCCCGAACGCCGTTATGCGCGGCATTCAAAGACTACGACGCAGTATTATACCATGTTTTCTTGACTTTTGCTGCAATTCCGATAAAATGAATGCATGAAAAAGAGACTATATCAATGTATCGCGCTCCTTTTGCCGCTGCTGCTTGTCGGCTGCGGAAAAAAGGCTGCGCCCGAGGAGGACACTATGAACGTACAGAACCCCATTGCCACCATCACCATGGAAGATGGCGGCGTCATCAAACTTGAGCTCTATCCGGGGATCGCGCCGAACACCGTTAAAAACTTTATCCATCTCGCCAACTCCGGTTTTTATGACGGCGTGATCTTTCACCGTGTCATCGAAGGCTTCATGATCCAGGGCGGCGACCCGGACGGCCGCGGAACGGGCGGTCCCGGCTACCGCATCAAGGGCGAGTTTTCCAACAACAATCATAAAAACGACCTGTCGCACGAGCGCGGCGTAATCTCCATGGCGCGGCAGGGCAATCCGTACTTCCCGGCCTCCGCCTATAACACGGCTGGAAGCCAGTTCTTCATCATGCACGCGGACAGCGATTTCCTCGACGGCGACTATGCGGCCTTCGGCAAGGTGATCGAGGGCATGGACGTTGTTGACCGCATCGCGACCACAGAGACCGACGGCAGCGATCGTCCGCTTGAAATGCAGACCATGCAGAGCGTCCGCGTGGATGCCTTCGGCGTCGATTACGGCGAGCCGGATCGCATTGCCGAATAACGCCTGTGCGGAGCAGCGCGGGCTATTCTCTCCCATTGCATCTGAATACCTGAAAGGAATCTGCTATATGAATCGTAAAACGCTTCTGAAGGTCGTCAGCGTTCTGTTCCTGATCTGGGCGGGCGTAAATCTGCTCAGCATTCTTGGCATCAACTCCTGCGCCGGACTGACGACCGGCGTGCTCTTCGGCTCCGTGTCCGCGGGTTTTGCGCTCGCCACCATTTTCCAGATCAGCCGGGTCGTCTGCGTCGTATTCATGCTCATCGCGGGCATTGCTGGCGTACAGGCGAAAAACCGTTCGCTGTGCAACGTCTGCGGCATCATTATCCTGATCTCTGCGATCATCACGTTTCTCGGCAACGTTGGCGGAGACTGGTCGCTCGACTCCATCATTTCCGCGCTCATCAGCGTGGCGCTTCCGGTACTCTATTATATCGGCGTCAGGAAAGCGTTCTGACGCGCGCCCGCAGCCGCGCATACCGCTCTCAGCATGAAAACGGCCGCCCGTCAAGGGCGGCCGCTGCGTAGATGCAACCGGGGGGCGTTCCGCTTNNNAACCGGGGGTCGTTCAGCTTCTCCATCCGCCGCTGAACAGGTTCTTGAAGAACTCGCCCACCGACTCGAAAAAGGTTTTGACGTTCTCATACACGCGGTTCACCGTTTCAGCGACTTTGTTTGCCCCTTCCGCGGTCTTTGCAAGGCCGGTCAGCTTCGACTGAAGCTGCGCTTCATCCAAGCCCTCCAGCTTGCGGCACAGGCTGACCAGTTTCCCGATCTGTCCTTCCGTCAGGGAGACGTTGTAGGCCGCGGCGATCGCGCGGATCTCCGACTTGACCTGATCGTCGGTCATGCTCTGGGTCTGGTCAAGGATGCCCTTGAGCTCGCCGATGATCTCGGAGGCCTCGGCGCTGCCGATATACTCGGACAGTTCGCCGGTGAGAACGAGTTCCTCTGCTCCAACAAGCTTTGCAAGCTCGTTGAGCGAGACCCCCGTGATGTCCTCATAGGCCTTGTACACGCCCGTCAGCGCCCCGGTCCCCGAAACCGGATACGGAGCGCTCACCACCACGCGCGCATCGGTGATGCCTGCCGTGGTCAGCGCATTGCGGTACATGTCAGCCGTGCAGTAGTTGATGTTGTGCAGTTCGATCGTCAATCCCTCGCCCGGGCGAAGCGTCGTGATGAAGATGCAGGACAGCGCCACACTACCGATCTTTCTCTCCGGAACAAGCCCCTCGAGATAGGCACGTTCCTCTTTGTTCGTCACCTTGAGCTCCTTTACGGACCCCATTTCGATGCCGAAATCATGATAGACCGCCGCACGCTGCGCATCCGTCAGATCCGCGCCCATCGTCACGCGCTGGTCGCCGATAAACTCGGCTTCCGGCGTCGCGCTTGCCGTGGGCACAGGGCTCGGCGATGCGGACGGCTCCGCTGTGGCCGTAGGCGCCGGGGTATCGGTTGCCGCGGGTTCCTCCGTGGGCTCCGTCATCGGCTGCTGCGATTCCTCGGGCGCGGGCGTTTCCACGTTCGCAGGCGGTTCCTCGGTCGTTTCCCCTTCCGCAGATGCGGCGGGTACGGCGACGCTCAGGCAAAATGTGAGCGCAAGGAGCGCCGCCAACCATTTCTTCATCATTGAAATTCCCTCCTTTGGTGTTGCATCGGGAAATAGTTTGTCACGATTCGAGTTGAAGTATAACACAGATTTTTTGAACGAAACCATCAAGCGATGTAAACTTTATGTGAATCGGCATAAAAATCCATTGAAAAAAACAAAAAAACGCTTGCACTTTAGTGCAATAAAGTGGTAAACTAATATCACGCTAAAGAAACGAGGTTCTCTATGATGAAAAAGCTGATCGCTCTGTTGACCGCATTCCTCGCGGTGCTCTCCCTCTTCGCTTGCACGGCAAAGCCCGCGGATACGGATGCCGCGGACAGTGACTGGACATATATTTCCGGAAAGGGCACGCTGATCGTCGGCATTACGGAATATGCGCCCATGAATTATTATGACGCGAACGGCGAGCTCATCGGCTTTGATACGGAACTGACCCGCGCCGTCTGCGGCAAGCTCGGCATCTCCCCGGAATTTCAGGTGATCGAATGGGACTCTAAGGAGATCGAGCTTGCAGGAAAGACCATTGACTGCATCTGGAACGGGTTGACCGTGACCGAGGAACGCCGTGCGAACATGGACTTTACCGACGACTACCTTTTGAACCGGCAGGCCGTGGTCGTTCGCGCTGATACTGCGGCTGCTTATCCGGATACGGCCGCATTTGCAGGCTGCACAGTCGTTGCAGAGGCCGGCAGCGCCGGTGCGGATGCTGTGCTTGCAGCAATGCCCGACGCAAACTTCGTTGAAGTCGCCGCACAGTCGGACGCGCTTCTCGAGGTCAAGGCAGGAACCGCGGACGCTGCGGTCGTGGATGTTACGATGGCGCTCGCCATGGTAGGAGAGGGATCGGACTATGCCGACCTCAAACTGCTCGACATTGAAATGCCCGGCGAACGGTACGCCGTCGGGTTCCGTCTCGGCAGCGACGTCACGGACAAGGTCAGCGGTGCCATCGCAGCGCTCTATGCAGACGGCACGGTCGCGGCACTTGCAGAAAAATACGGTGTAACCGATCTGCTGATCGTCGGTTAAGCTTCACCGTCTCCGTTCTTTCCGTCTGGCGGAGTGCTCCCTCCGCCGGACGCTGCGTTTTTGAGGTACGCCTGTATGACATTTCTTTCCGTTACGCAGCAGCTGCTCACCGGCTTTGGCAACACCTGCCTGATCTTTGCACTGACGCTCGTGTTCTCGCTGCCGCTTGGACTGCTCGTCGCCTTCTGTTCCATGAGCCGCTTTCAGCCGTTGCGCTATCTTTCTCGCACGCTCGTCTGGATCATCCGCGGCACGCCGCTCATGCTCCAGATCATCGTCGTGTTCTATGGCCCCGGCCTGCTTGCGGGTGCAGATTCCTTTCCCCGCATGACCGCCGTTCTCGTTGCGTTCATCATCAACTACGCCTGCTATTTCTCCGAGATCTTCCGCGGCGGCATTGAGAGCATCCCGAAGGGACAGTACGAGGCCGCCCAGGTGCTCGGCATGACGAAATCGCAGTGTTTTTTCAAGGTAATCCTCTTGCAGGTCGTCAAACGCATCGTTCCGCCGCTCAGCAACGAGATCATCACGCTCGTCAAGGATACCTCGCTCGCCCGCATCATCGCGGTACGCGAGATCATCATGGAAGCACAGGTGTTTATCAAAAAGGGATTCATCTGGCCGCTGTTCTACTCCGGAGCGTTCTATCTCATTTTTTGCGGTCTTTTGACCATTCTGTTCCACCGGATCGAAAAAGGGCTCGACTATTTCAGGGTATAAGCTATGGCGGTTTTAGAAGTTAAAAATCTTAAAAAGCGATTTGAATCCACCGAAGTGCTCAAGGGCATTGACTTCACGCTCGATCGGGGTGAAGTGCTGTCGATCATCGGCTCTTCCGGCAGTGGAAAAACGACACTGCTGCGCTGCTTGAACTTTCTTGAAACGCCGACGGAGGGGCAGATCCTTGTGGACGGCAAGCTGTTGTTTGACACTGCGGATCCCGCCACACAGCTTGAGGCAGATATTCGGAAAAAGAGGCTGCACTTTGGTCTCGTGTTTCAGTCCTTCAACCTGTTCCCGCAATATACGGCAAAGCAGAACGTCATGCTCGCCATGGAGCTGCTGGCAAAAGAGCGTCCTGATTACAAGCGCAGCCGAGCGGCGATCCAAAAAGAGATCGGCGACACGGCGGAGCGTTTGCTCGATGAAGTCGGTCTCTCCGATCGCATGGGACATTATCCGCACCAGCTTTCCGGCGGGCAGCAGCAGCGGGTCGCCATTGCGCGTGCGCTCGCATTGAACCCCGACATTCTTTGCTTTGACGAACCGACGAGCGCGCTCGACCCGGAAATCTCCGGCGAGGTGCTTGCCGCGATCCGCCGGCTTGCCGATACACGGCGCATGACGATGATCATCGTAACGCACGAAATGGCCTTTGCCCGCGATGTATCGAGCCGCGTCATTTTCATGAGCGACGGCAGTATTCTGGAGGAGGGCTCGCCGGATGCGCTCTTTGCAAAACCGAAAACGGAGCGTCTTCGCAGCTTTCTTTCCGCAGTCCGCCAGTCCTGATCCGCGGATCGATATCCCATTCATTAAAAACGAGAGCCGGCGCCCCTTCCGGGCTGTTCCGGCTCTCGTGTTACATGCCGATCATTCGTCCTTCTCTTTCCCTTCTGCTTCCGACGGCGTTCCCTCGACGACGCGCTTTGCCACGCCGACGATACAGACCTTGAGCAGCGCGATGTACTCCGACGGGGAAAGGTTCTGAGGCTCGCGAAGCCAGCGAATGAGTGAAACACGGAATGCATCCGTAAAGAATACGGCGAAAAACTCCTTTTTCCGATCGTCGCCAAGAATGCGCATGAAATAGTCCTGTGCGATCGGCTGCAACACCTCCGCGAAATACTCCGTGAAGCTGTTCTGCCCTTCGACCGCAAAGGCGTTCACATAAAAAGTGCGGTTCTCGTAAAAATATGTACACAGATCCTCGAAAAACTCCCATGCATTATCATAGGAGCGGTCGCGAACCAGAGCGATAAAGTCCTGATCGAAGATCCAGTTGACCAATTCATACTTATCCCGGAAATGATAGTAAAAGCTCTTGCGGCTCATGCCGCAGCGCTCACAGATGTCGCCAACGCTGATTCTCCGAAACGCTTCCTCCTGCATCAGTGTTCGCATGGCGTGTGCCAATGCCTTTTTGGTGATCAACGCGCCGGGCATCCATACCCTCCTCAGTTCCTTACTCTGCACCTATTATAACGTAATTTCTTCTGTTTGGGTATAGAATTGCCCGTTTTCTTCTCCATTGGACAAATTTTCTGCGTTGTCTAAAAACTTGGCAGTCTGTCGCCCTTGTGCCAGATTGGGACGCGCCGTCGTTTTGTCCGGTGCATTCCCGTTTTCGCTCTGCTATGTTGTCTCAAGCGGAGCATATCCAATTTGTCGGAGTATCCGTTTCCGGCTGATCGGACATACTCTGCACAGGCTTTCAAACAGCAGAGAAAGGATCGGAAAATAGGCGATGACCGTTATCACAGAGACGCTGCGCTTTGTTATCCCCGTAGCCGTCATTGGAATCCTTGCGCATGTGATCGGCGAAGCGCTGCCGCGCCGCTGGTTTGACGCGTCGCGATTTCCGTACCGCGCCTATGCTTTTGAACGGAACGGCCGGTTTTACGAGGCGCTCGGCATTCGCAAATGGAAGAACGTTTTGCCGGACAAGAGCCGCATCGCGCCCGGAACTTATCGCAAGGCCATCCGTGGAAGCGCGCAGCAACACAGTGCAGCGCACATGGAACGTCTGCTTCAGGAGACCTGCGTTGCAGAGTGCGTGCATTGGGCGCTGCTCGTTATCAGCCCGATCCTGCTATTCACCATGGAAAGTCCTGCCGCCTACGTCATGACGCCGCTCTATGGGCTTTCCAATCTGCCGTACATTATGATCCAGCGCTATAACCGTCCACGGCTCGCGGTGCTTTCCGCCCGGATGCAGCGCAAGGCGCAGGAGGCTGCAGCATGAAGCAGCCGGCGGAAAAAGTACTGATCCTCTCCTGCAACACAGGTCAAGGGCACAACACCGTTGCAAAGGCCATACAAGAGGCGCTGAACAAGCGCGGCGTTCCGGCAGATATCCGAGACGGGCTTGCGTTTGATTCCGAACATGCCAGTCGTCTGATCTCCGGTGTACACAACATGAGCGCGGTGTATGCGCCCGAACTGTTCGTGTTGGGAAACCGTACCGCGGAGCGTGCGACCGCGCGCGCTCTCGAAACCGCGCAACCGACAGGCTGCTACCTTGCAAACGCACGCTACGCCGCAAAGCTGTATCGGTACATTCGTGAGGGCGGCTATACTGCGGCCGTGATGCCGCATGTCTTTCCTGCCGAAGCCATGACCGAGATCCGCCGCAGATTCGCCCCCGACTTTCGCGCCGCGTTCGTCGCGACCGACTACGCCTGCGCGCCGTTTGTCGGCGAAACAGACCTGGATCTCTATTGCATCCCGCATTCCGCGCTCGCGGAGGACTTCATTCGCGGCGGCGTCGATCCCTCGCGCATCGCCGTCACAGGCATCCCCGTGCAGGATAAGCTCCTGCACCTACCATGCCGTAAAGATGCGCGTGCGGCGCTTCGGCTGCCGCAGGACGCGCCCGTTGTTCAGATCATGACAGGGAGCATGGGCTATGGGCATACAGACGCGCTGCTGCGCGCGCTTCTTCCGAAGCTCCCTCCGCAGGGTTTGGCGCTCGTGCTCTGCGGCAACAATGCGCACTTGCTCCGCTCCCTCCAAAAGCAGTTCGGTTCTGAGCGGCGCGTGCGACTCCTTCCCTACTGCTCGAACGTCGAGACCTATCTTGCGTCCGCCGACGTTTTGCTCACCAAGCCCGGCGGCCTGTCCATCACGGAAGCCGCGGTCTGCGCCGTCCCGACGGTTCTGACCGCTCCGCTTCCCGGCTGGGAAACACAGAATGTCGCTTTCTTTACGGCGCATGGCATGGCGGAAGCCGCCGAAACGCCGGAAGCGCTCGCTTCTGCCGCTTCCGCACTTTTACGCGACCCCGACCGCTGTGCCGCTATGCGCGCCGCGCAACGTTCGAATACGCATCCGGCCGCAGCAGAGGACATCGCCTCACGGCTGCTGACGTCTGCCGATTTCTCTCGGGATCGCTCGTTTCAAGATGCTTAGCTGATCGCTCGGTTTGCGCAGCGGCTTCGAGCCGGAAAACGATGCAGCGGCTCCATCCCCCGCCGCTCGTCTGTATCAGGCGCTGCATCTTCTCCCACCCTGTTCGCGGTCGCATGCGCAAATTCGGCACGAAGGCTCTTTGAAGCCTCCGTGCCGTTTTCTGTTCGGTCCGGTTTGGAGTTCATCGCATTATCTCGTCTGAGACCATTTCCGTTATCGCAGGGGCTCCGCAGCCGGAGTCAATTCCGTCAAGCGGTCTCTTTCAGTCTGCGTCGGCAGGTTCCGACGGTTGACGATCTGCGACCGTGAGCGTGACAGAACCCGTAAAATCTTCCGTCTCAAGGACAATATACCAGCTGCCGGGCTGCGGCTGCAATTCCGTTTCAAAGGCGCCCTCGCCGTCAAACAGGACGGTATCCTCCGCTCCGCCCACGAGCAGGAGTTTCAGCGTTCCGCTCTCCCGCTCCGTCTTACAGCGGATCACAAGCGTCCGCCCATCCATGGCGTCGAGCGTCGTGCCGCCAAACAGGGTCTCCCGCTTAGAAAGGCCGCGATACGCGGCTGTATAGCTGCCCGTATAATCATCCTCACCGAATTCCCGTTTTCCGGCCAAGCTGTAACTGTTCATCAGGCTCAGAGCGCCAAGATGCTCGAACGCATCATTCAGATGTTCGTAGACTTTATCCGTGTCGATCGATCCCGCGCAGTCCGCGATCACAGGCGCGCAGGCGGCGGCTGTGCAGGCGCAGCTTGCTCCAAAGAGCGTTGCAACCAGCATGGGGCCGATCAGAAGAATTCGAAGTATCAGCTTTATCATATAAACCCTCTCCCTTACCTGCGCACGATACGGTAGTAAACGCGCGCGGTCAATCGATACACGATGAAGTACAACAGGACAAACACCACCGCCGTGCCTCCGATACAGGCAAGCACCAGATTCCAGTCATACAGCATAAATGTTTGCAGCATACAAGCCATCATACGCGAAGCAAACACCATGTGCAGCAGCGTTGTCGCAAGCGGCAGGAAGAACACGATCAGCACCTGCCGGTTGATTGTATCCCTGACCTGCGTATCGTCCATGCCCACCTTTTGCAGCACGGCAAACCGCCCTGCGTCCTCGATGCCCTCGGTGATCTGCTTGAAATAGAGGATCAATACCGTCACCGCAAGGAACAGCACGCCGAAGAATGCACCGAGGAACAGCAATCCTCCGTAGACGGCATACCCGTCCTGAATGGTGCTATAGTAATCCGAACAGCTCACGCCGTCTAAGAAAAACTCCTCCAGCGCCGCGTTTACGGCGTCGATAAATGCAAGGCAGTCCTCCGTTTCTCCCGCCATATCAAACACGAGCGAATGATCCGTCTGGATCAGGCCATGCACGAGCCTTGCCCTGTATCCGCGGCGCACGACATTGTTCAGCCAGCGTTCCTGCGTTTCGACATCTTCGAACGCGCGGAGTTTGGACATGTCCGCCTCGATCGTGATGTTCTTCTCCGCGGCAAGTCCGGCGACCCATTCTGCGCAGCGTTCGATCTCCGCATCCGGCGCTTCGTCGCCATACTTGATCTCAGCGTCATAGGGGTACATGCCCCTGACCATCTTCCCCTGCCCGAGATACAGGGACAGCGTTCCGGAAACGGTCACGACGAGCATGGTGGACAGCACGCAGATCGTGGCAAGACTTCTCGCGTTCTGCCGCATTCTCTGGAACAGTCCGGAAACCGTCACAAAATGCGCGGGCTTATAGTAATACGACTTGTTCTTGCGAAGCGCGCGGAGCACCACGATGCTGCCTGCGGAGAACAGCGCATGCGTTGCAAGGATGACAAGCAATGCAAGCGGGAAGAACACGCCGATGGCAATGGAAGAGTTTGTGATCGTCCATGCCTCGTAATAGGCAAATACCAGCATGACAAGGCCGACGATCGCGATGGGAACGATGAGTTTTGCGTCCTTCTCGCCCTTACGCTCGCTCTGCATCAGCTCAATAGGATTGCTCACATGGACCTGACGCAGGTTCAAAAGCGTTGTAAACAGAAAGATCCCGCCGAACAAACCGAGCGTCAGCGCGTAGGCCACCGTCGCAATGGAAAAACTGCTGTTGGGCGTCACATGGATCATGCGGAGCAGCACGAGAAACAGAAGTCTTCCGAAAATCAGCGCACCCGCTACGCCAAGCGCAAGTCCGCTTGCCATGACGATCAGGTTTTCGTACACCAACACACGGCCGACATGCCGCTTTTCCAGTCCGAGGATCCCGTACAGGCCGAACTCCCTCTTGCGGCGAGCGATCAGGAAGTTATTGATGTACACCATGAAACCGAACGCAAAGGCGGCAAATACAAAGAGTCCCATCGAAAAGACCATGATCGAGCTCTTGCCGGACGGGTGGTTTTGCAGCGTTTTGGAAAAGCACAAGCCCGAGATCAGAAGAAATACGCCCGAGATGACCGCCGTGGCGATGATCTCCGGCAGATAGGTCTGGCGGCTGCGTCTGACATTTGCGAGCGCAAGCCGGAAATAAAACCCTTTACGCAAGATCCGCACCCCCAAGCAGCGTGAGATTGCCGACGATACGGTCAAAGAACGCCCGATTGTCGTCGTCGCCCCGGTAGAGCTGCGAGAACAACTCTCCGTCGCGGATAAACAGCACGCGGCTTGCATAGCTTGCAGCCATGGTGCTGTGCGTGACCATTAGAATGGTCTTGCCGTCCGCGTGCAGCCGCGAAAAATTCTCCAGCAGGTTTTGCGATGCGCGGGAGTCCAGCGCACCCGTGGGTTCGTCTGCGAGTATGAGCCGCGGATCGGTAATGATCGCACGACCGACCGCCGCACGCTGTTTTTCGCCGCCGGACACCTCATAGGGGAATTTGTCAAGCAGGCGGGAAATGCCGAGCATGGCCGCAACGGGCGCGAGTCTCCGCTCCATCTCCGGCAGAGACGTTTCCGCGAGCACGAGGGGCAGAAGAATATTGTCTCTCAAGGAAAAGCTGTCCAGCAGGTTGAACTCCTGGAATACGAACCCGAGATGCCCGCGTCGGAACGCGGACAGTTCCTTGTCCGGGATGGACGCAAGCGCTTTTCCGTCGAGCAGCACTTCGCCTTCCGTCGGCTTGTCAAGCGAGGCAAGAATATTCAGCAGCGTGGTTTTGCCGCTGCCGGACGCGCCCATGATCGCGACGAACTCTCCCTCCATGACGTCGAAGCTCACGCCGTTCAGCGCCTTGCAGGGCAGCGCGCCGCGGCGGGTATTGTAAATCTTTTTGACGTTTCTGACTTCCAGAACCGGCATGGTATTTCATCCTCCGTTTACAGATACTTCCCGCGCTTTGGCACGGGAGGGCCGATCGCCGGACAGTATCCGATCTTCACCCTGCATATAGTATAAAATAGCGGGGACGCGCGTACCATTGTCCGGCCTTACGTTTCCCCGCTCAAATCTTACAGTTTTGTCATGAACGCCGCTCAACTGTGCGCCGCAAACTCGTTTCCCTTCGGGAAGCGCAGCGTCACCCGCGTTCCCCGGCCGACTTCGGATTCCACTGCAACACGGATGGCAAGCGCGTTTGCCGTGCGCCGTACAAGATACAGGCCGATGCCCGACGCGCGGGTGTCGATCCTGCCGTTGTACCCGGTGTATCCCTTTTCAAAAATACGCGGGAGATCCTCCTTGCGGATGCCAATGCCCGTGTCCTCGATGAAAAGCGCGTCCTCGCGCCAGCCGATCGTGATACCGCCCGTCTTTGTATACTTGACCGCGTTCGAAAGCAGCTGTTCAAGGATGAAACCGAGCCAGCGCCGATCCGTCGTGACAACGGCGTCCATTTCTTCGATCGTAACGCTGATTCTTCTGTAAATCACCGGCAGACCAAACTTTTTGACGCTCTCCCGCACGGTCGGAAGGATCGGTGCCGTTTCGATCACAAGATCGGAAGCGATGTCCGACAGTTTTACATACCGCAGTGCAAGATCCGCATAGCGTTCGATCTCAAACAGCTCCCGGTGCAGCACCGCGCTCTGCTGCGAATCCGCCGCGTCGAGTACGAGCCGCATGGCTGCGATCGGCGTTTTGATCTGATGCACCCAGAGCGTGTAATAGTCGAGCGTATCCGTCCGCGCACGGTTCAGCTGTTCCGACAGCTGCTTTTCGGAACGGCAGACCTGTCCAAGCAGCTCGTCGTATGCACACTCGATCGCGTTTCCCGGCGCAGGAAGCCGATCAGCCGCGGCAGGCAGGCGATCTATGAGCTCCGACAACGCGTGATGCTTTCCGCAAAACCTTCCGAAATCGATGAGCAAAATGGCGAAAAGCATGGCGCTGAGCAGCCCCGCCGTATAAAACGCGTACAGCATTTCCTGTCGAAGCAGATAGAACATCAACAGGATCAGCCCGGTCGCAGCGAGGTGATAGACAAGCAGCAGCCTGCGATAGCGCAGATATGACAGAAGCGTCTTCATGCTTCCTTCTCCGTGCGCAGCGCATAGCCCTGCCCCTTGACCGTGCGGATGCAGTCCTCGGGAAGTCCGGCTCGCATAAGCGTTTTGCGAAGCCGCGTAACATTCACCGTCAGCGTGTTTTCATCAACAAAAGTGTCGCTGTCCCAAAGCCGAAGCATGAGCTTTTCCCGGCTCACGACCTGTCCCGCGGCTTCCATCAGAGTCTGTAGGATCCGCAGCTCGTTCTTTGTCAGTTCCGTTCTCTGCCCGTCGCGGACAAGGCACGCGCTCCCGGCGTCCAACGCCGCGCCGAAAAGACGCTGCTGCATGGGCGGCTCATAATCATAGCTTCTGCGCAGCATGGCCTGCACCTTGGCGATCAGCACTTGCAGATCCACTGGCTTTGTGATGTAATCGTCGCCGCCCATGTTGACCGCCATAACGACGTCCATTGTTTCCGTATGCGACGAAAGAAACACGACCGGCGCCTTGGAGCAGGCACGGATCCTGTCGCACCAGTAATACCCGTTATAAAAAGGCAGCGAAATATCCATGAGCACAAGATGCGGCTCGTTCTCCAAAAATGTATCGAGCACCCGAGAAAAGTCCTCCGTGCGAATCGGCTGGAATCCCCACTTGGAAAGCTCGCGCTCGATAACATCCGCGATGACCGCGTCGTCCTCTACGATCATGATGCGATACATGCTTTTTCCCCCATTCGCCGCAGTCTTCTGCGATGCTGCCGCCATGCGACAAAGTCACGGAACAGGGAAAACGGCGGATTTGTTGCAATTATATCTGCTTCATCGCGCAAGACCTTTACTTCATCACTGCGAAAATCGCCATCACCTTCCAAGTATTCCCATTGCAAATCATCTATATCAATAGTTCCCGATTTGTCAGCGTCACGTTCAAGCGTAAAAATTCTACCATGCGCACGGGACTTCTTTTCATCGTATTGCGGTGACTGCAATTCAAACAATGACATTTGATGATACTGCTCATATTGTTGCTCTTTGCTTTCGGTCGCATAGCCGGTACTGATTAACTTTTTCAATCCAAGCGTTTCAAAATTCTGTGCAAAATACCTTGTAAAATTACTCCATGCAGGGTCATCGCAAGGCAATAAAACCGTTTTCCCGCGGAAAACATTGGGGTCATATTCCAAATAGGCATTCATTTCTTTCTGAATGTAGTCAAATACTGTGTAGAACTCGTCGTTTTTCTTTGACTTTGCCTTGCTTAAACTTTCATTTGCCATTATTTCTCGCCGCCTTTCTCTGTGTTGCTGCCTAACTCTACTATGTCGTCAAGCGTACAATCAAGCACGACACAGATTTTTGCTAACGTATCCATTGCAACGGGTTCGTCCTTGCCCATTTTTACAAGAATGCTTGTGCTGATACTCGCCTGCTGCAATATAGGGTTCAGTCCTCTTTGTCCCCCTCGAAGGTGTTCACGCGGGTAATTATCGTACAGGACGCCTTTGTTGCGCATAGCATGGACGGCCGTTATGTCCGTTTTCCTCCCCCCCTGTCAAGCCGAAGCCGCGCGGTCTGCTTGCGGCTTCTTTGCATAATCCGGATGCGCCTCGATCGGGAAATGCCGCCGGATGCGGCGGATATAGACGAGGGCAAGCAGCGCCGCAGCCGCAAGCGCCCCCTCAATGAGAAGCACTGAACAGCCCGTCGCGCCGAGCCACGCAGCCGTAAAATCCAGCGCCGTATGCAAAAGTAGCGCGATCAGGGCGCCGACCCACATGCGGCGGAGCATGGCATAGCGGCAGACGATGAGCGAAAGCGCGATTTGGAACAGCATTGCGAAGACCCGCTCCGCGCCCGCGAGCAGGAAAGCCGCCGCAGGCGCTTCCAGCAGCGGCGCGAACGCCCGTATCAGCTCCTCCGGAAGGGAAACGCCGGCTATCAGCAGCAGCGCGAGGATGAGTTGGATCACATACGTCCTTCCGACAAGCGCGATCGCCTCAACGCCGCCATGTCCGACGCCCGCGGCAAAGCCCGACCAGTTGGAGCGCCGTTGCAAAGCCCGACCAGTAGGAGCGCCGTTTTTTCAGCAGGACGCCGAAGACGAGCACGCGCCCCGCCGTCTCAAGCAGCGCCGCGCTGAACGCAAGCAGCAGGCAATAGAGCGCCGTATGCAGTCTCTGAAAGCGCTGTACGGCGGCGGCCATGCCGAGCAGCTGCAAGGCCGGGATCCGGATCAGCAGCTGCGGAGCAGCAAATCCGAACGCGCCGAGCAGTATGCATACGATGATCTTCTTCTCCCGCCTGCCCGCGGCCCAGCACAGCATCACCGGGACCAGATAACAAAGCAGGACTGTGACCGCCATGGCGGCAAATACGGCTACGGAAATCATGATGCGCCATCCTCCCTTTCGTCCTCTGTGTGCTGCGCTCCGCCGGCACACCATTATTTTATATTATACCACAGCCGGCAGCGTTTCGCATAGGCTGGAAAGGCCCTGCGAAGCGCCGTTTCCCCGCTGCGCAGCAAAAAAAACGGGGGACGCGCCCCCGTTCTTTTTGCGCTCATGCGCCTTACGCCGTCTTTCCCAGGCTGGCGCCGCCTCGGTCCCAGTCTCAGCTTTTCGGCAGAGGGATCACGAAGCCGCAGCCCGTGAGCTCCTGATAGCTGAAAACAGGATCGATGTACGCCGGGCAGGACTTGGCGTTTTCCCGCCCGTTCGGAACTGTGAACGGTTCGCCTCCTCCCGTGCCTTCGCCCTGTCCCTGCGCCGCGAACGCCGTTACGCTTTCAAGCGTGACAATGCCCGGAACAAGCCGGATTTCACGGATTGCGGCATAGTCCGCCGGAAAGACGGGAAGCTCCAGCCGCAGCTCATTTTCAGGGCCTGCGAGGGATTGGACCGTTTTTACGAGCGCGCCGTCCACATAGAGGTCAAAGCAGAGCCCTTCCCGCCCCTCGCGTTCCCCCATGGTCAGCAGCGCTTTTTTCTCCCATTCCGTCCAGTCCGCCGCAAACCCGTCCGCCGTGACGCGCAGCTTGATGCCCGTTCCCGTATACTTGGCCTCGCCGTGCAGCGTGACGCCGTCAAGATGCTTTTCGACGTTGTAAATGACCGGGTTCGACGACCAGTCGCTGACGGTGATCCGGGCGCCGCCGGAAAGCGGGGCGGAGACTTTGGCTGTCTCAATGTGGTTGCCGGGGCGCGTGTCAAACGAGATGGTATGGATGATGCGTCCAATGTTGCCGACGGCGCCCATGTCGTCGATCGCGCCGTCATAGATGTAGTAGAGCAGCGTCAGCGTGCAGACGCCGTCCGGCAGCGGCTCCGGCAGGCGGTCGCAGTCATCCCTGTGCCAAACACCCCCCCCGCTTTTCNNNNCCCTCCGCGTTTTCAATCTGCGCGGGGCTCTGTCCGGCCACGGTCATCGCTGTGCCCGAGGAAAAGCCCATGTTATACCGTTCCGTCAGATCCGCGCCGTCCACGGACAGCCTGTAGTCGAAGCAGGAAATGTCAAGGCGATATTTCGCGTCCACGTTCACGCCCCATCCCGTGGCAAAATCCGCCGCATGATCCGTGTAGAGGAAGGTGTTGACGAGTAGCTGTTCGCCGTCATAGAGCACCTCGCGCACCTCGGGGCGGATGTCGCGCAGGAACGCGAACGCCTCCTTATCAAAGGCGGGAAACCCCATGTCCGCGCGCAGCTTGCCGATGTTCGCATTGTATTCCTCGTCGTAAGGCGTGAGATTGCCCTCATATTCTCCGAGCAGCTCGATCTTGTAGGAAACGTCCTGCGGCGCAGAGGCGGACAGCGTTTCCGCAATGTCGGCTACGGGCGTGCGGTTCTCGGGCTGTTCGGTCAGGTACCTGCTTGCGCCGCGGTACTCCGGATAGATCAAATCGCGCAGCGCCTTTGCAACGCCGGGAACGCTCAAGACACCCCCGATAACAAGCAGCAGGCAGGCGGCTGCAGCGAGCCAGGGCAGGGCGCGTCCCTGCGTCTTGCGGCGCGTTTCCGCCTTTTT
>HF985526.1:0-17870 GCA_000432015.1 Clostridium sp. CAG:1024
CCTTGCCCCGCCTGCGGCGCGCCGCAAAATGGCGCTGTTCGGAGCCGCATGTCTGTGCGCAGCGGCCAGCCGTATTCGTCCGATGCAAACGCGCCGGCAACGGACTGGGACGGCGTCGGTTCAGAGCGATATATGGCGTTGCTTTCATACCTCGGTCTGCTCGCGCTGCTCCCCTACCTGCTTGCGCGCCGCTCTCCCTTTGCCTACACGCACGCGGTGTGCGGCGTCAATTTGCTGTTGCTCGAAGCGGCCTATCTGCTTGCGTCGACCGTGCTTGACGCGCTGTTCATGCGTATTCATTGGCAGATCGGGCTCATTGTCTCCGCGCTGCTTTCCCTGGGCGGCCTGTTCTTTCTCTTCTTATCCGCCTGCGGGATACTGAACGTATGCCGTGGAAAGTGCAAGCCTCTGCCGTTCATCGGGGCGCTGCGATTGATCCGATAGGCCCTCCCACGCTTTAAGCACGGCCGTAGAGGCGCATATAGTGTGCGATACGCCTGGCCAGCGCTCCGTCCGGCATACCTGCTTGCAGCCGAAAACGCCAATTCCCCGCCGCGGTACCGGGCGTATTCATTCGCGTTTCCCCGGGGAGTTCCAGCACGTCCTGGATCTGTACGATCGCAAGGTCGGCGATGGACGCCCAGACCCCGCGCGCCATGCCAAAGCACATTCCCTCCCGTTCGGTCAGATTCAGATAGTCCACCGCGAACCCAACGTCCTCCGCCGGCGCATGCGCAAGCCAGCCCGCCGCCGTATCGTTGTCATGGGTGCCGGTGTAATACACCGCATGGCGCGTCAGGTTGTGCGGTAAATGGATGGAATCGTCGCCGGGATGCAGTCCGAACTCCAAAACCCGCATCCCCGGAAATCCCGATTCGGACAACAGTTTCTTCACGGACGGCGTTAGATACCCGAGATCCTCCGCAATGATCTGAAGCGATGGGCACTCCGCTTTCAACGCGTTCACGAGCGACATTTTCGGTCCCTCCAGCCATTCGCCGCAAATCGCGGTCTCCTCGCCGAACGGAACCGCCCAATAGCTGTCGATGCCGCGGAAATGGTCAATACGCACCACATCAAAAAGACGGGCGGCTGCGCGCATCCGTTTGCGCCACCAAAGATATCCGTCCTCCGCCATGCGTTCATACGCGTAGACGGGGTTGCCCCAGAGCTGGCCTGTTGCGGAAAAGTAATCCGGCGGTACGCCCGCGACCAGCACGGGGCGCCGCTCCTCATCAAGCCGGAACAGTTCCGGATGCTCCCACACGTCGGCGGAATCGTAAGGGACATAGATCGGAATATCGCCTATCACGGAAATGCCGCGCTGCGCCGCCGCGTTTCGAAGCGCATTCCACTGCCGGAAAAACAGATACTGTACAAAGATATGGTATTGTATCTCGTCCGCAAGGCGCACGCGATATGCTTCTACCGCTTCGGGCTTACGCATCCGGATATCCTCGTCCCATTCGTTCCACGGACGCATTGAAAACTGCACCTTCACCGCGCTGTACAGTGCAAAACCGTCGAGCCAGTCGCGATTCTCCTCATAAAAGGCACGCACTGCATCGGCTTCCCACTCGCGTCCGCGCAAATACGCTTCGTGCAGCACGGTTTGCCGATGCTCATACACCTTGCCGTAATCCACATTTGCAGGATCGTCGCCCCAATCGATCGCATCGAGCGCGGCCTTGTCGAGCAGCCCTTCGTCGGCAAGCAGTTCGAGATCGATATAATACGGATTCCCCGCAAACGCGGAGCTGGATTGGTAGGGGGAATCGCCGAATCCCGTCGGTCCCAGAGGAAGCACTTGCCAATAGCGCTGCCTGGCCTCTTTCAAAAAATCCAGAAACGCATAGGACGCCGCGCCCATCGTTCCAATGCCGTATGCCGACGGCAGCGAGCTAATATGGCAAAGGATACCGCCGCTTCGCTTCATCTCTGTATTTCATCTCCTTTTGCGCAAGAATTGTCGTATTATTATACTTCATTTTTTCAGAATGTGCTATAATGCGTTTATGGATATTTTGATTCAAAATGTGACCGTCCTTGACGGCAGCGGCGCACCCGCTTATGCAGGCGCGATCGGCATGGAAAACGGCAAGCTGCGCATGTTCAAGCCGTGCGAAGCAGCCGCCCTTTCCGCAGAAGCAACGATCGACGGCACTGGGCTTACCGCTGTTCCCGGCTTTATCGACGCGCACTCGCACGGCGATCTGACGATGCGCGGCGTTTATGCGACCGCCAGCAAGATCACGCAGGGCATTACCACGCAGGTCGCGGGGCAATGCGGTTTTTCCATGTTCCCCTGTGCGCCGGATCCGGCAAGCTACGAACAGTTCACACGCTTTATCTCCCGTGTTGCGCCCTATCCTGAGATGCCGGATAAGCCGGAGGCATGTCAAAGCGCCGCAAACTTTTTCGATTGGATGCGTTCGCTCAACAGCCCTGTCAAAACCTATTCCTTCACCGGGCTTGGTTCTCTGCGGCTCTGGGCCATGGGATATGCTGATCGCAAGCCTGACGCCACGGAGCTCAGGCGCATGCAGGATATGCTGCGCAGAAGCATCCGCGAAGGCTCCCTGGGTCTCTCAACAGGGCTCGTGTACGCCCCCTGCGTCTATGCGGACAATGAGGAGATCCTGGCCCTCCTGCGTGTTGTTCACGAGGAGGGCGGCATGTACGCTACGCACCCGCGCAACGAGGCAGACCATGTGATCGATGCGCGGCGCGAGTCCATCCGTCTTGCCAAAGAGGCGGACGTTCCCCTTTGCGTTTCCCACTTGAAAACCGCTGGGAGAGACAACTGGGGAAAGTCGAAAACGCTGCTCGAAGACATCGATCGTGCGTTGGATGACGGCATGGAGCTTTTGATCGACTGCTACCCCTATATGGCGGGCAATACGTCGCTGAACGTGTCCATTCCGCCGCGCTATTTTTCCGACGGGCTTCCCGGTCTTGTCGCCGCCCTGCGCTCGCCCGTTGAGCGCGAACGGATTCGCGAAGAGATGCAGCACAAGTCGAATTACGACAACTACATCTATAACAGCGGCGGATTCTCCGGCACCTATGTCTCTTCCTGCCCTGTTTTCCATGACGCAGAAGGCATGTTCATCACGGAATACGCCGAAAAGGCGGGGCTGGATCCCTTTGACGCATATGCTGATATTTTGATCAGGAACAACGGTCTTGGATTGGGCATTTATTTCCACATGTGCGAAGACGACGTTGTACGGATCTTCTCGCACCCGCTCTGTGCGGTGAGCACGGACGGGCTTGTCGGGCTCCCGAACGAAAACCCGCATCCGCGCTCCTTCGGCACGATGCCGCGCGCATTCCGGCTGCTGACGGACGAGCATCACATTTGCGGCATTCCGGAAGCGATCCATCGTATGACCGGGCTTGCCGCCGAAAAGCTCCGGCTGAAAGGTAAGGGCTTCTTGCGGGACGGATACGATGCGGATGTTCTGCTGCTTGATCTGCCGCATTTTCGCGATACGTCGACCTACGCGAACGGCAGCGCACGTACGACAGGCATTCGTCGCATCTTTGTTTCCGGTCAGGAAGTCAATATGGAGGTCTACCAATGAAAAAACGTGTCTTTGTCATCGGCGGCGCCGCGCTGGATATCACCGGCATCCCGAAGAGCATTTGCCGGCTGCGCGACTCAAATCCCGGGACCGTGCGTCTCGCCGTCGGCGGTGTGGCGCGCAACGTTGCCGCGCATCTGGCGCCCTACGGTCCGGAGGTACAGCTCGTTACGGCGCTCGGCAACGATGTGCGTGCTGCCGTCATCGAGGGAGACTGTGCAGAACGCGGCATTCACTTGGATCACACGCTGCACCTCGAGGCCGCGACCGCGGCGTTTCTCTGCCTTCTTGACGAGGATCTTGACCTGTTATCCGGCATCAACGATATGGCGATCATGGATGGCCTGACCCCCGAGTTTTTCGAGGCGCTGCTCCCAGAGCTGAACCGCGGGGATCTTTGTGTCATCGATGCAAATCTGACGCCCGAGTCCCTCGAATATCTCACGCATACGCTGACCGTCCCGATCTATTACGAACCCGTCAGCTGCTATAAAGCGCGCAGAATCGGCGACAATATCGGGCTCTGTCACACCGTGAAGCCCAACCGCTTCGAGGCCGCGCAGCTTTCCGGCTGCTCTTGCGACACGGTGCGCGGCGTTTACCGCGCTGCGGACTGGTTCTTGCAGCAGGGCGTACAGCAGGTATTCATTTCTCTCGGCAGCGACGGCATCGTTTATGCAAACCATGACGTCTGCGGCCATATCAACGCAGAGACCCTTGCTGTTGTCGACACTTCGGGCGCCGGCGACGTGATGAGTGCCGCCATTGTCAGCGCAATGCTCGACGGCCACGACACGGCGGACTGCGCCGCGATCGGCAACCATGCCAGCGGCATATATTGTGCCGCCCCGCTTGCCGGCAGTACGCCCGGCTTCTGAGCGTCCGCCGAACGTTGTGCGGCGAAAGGAGTTTTCATGACGGATATTACTGCGGTCGGAGAACTGCTGATCGATTTTACGGAGGCGGGTCTCGAAGAAAACGGGCGACGGCTCTTCGAGCAGAACCCCGGCGGCGCGCCCGCAAATCTGTTGACGCTTGCTGCACGGCTCGGCTTTCATACTGCATTTGCCGGCAAGGTTGGCCGCGATATGCACGGTATCTACCTGAAAAGCGTTTTGGAGCATGAAGGCATCGATACGCGCGGCCTGATTTTGTCCGATGAGGCGTTTACGACGCTTGCTTTTGTCGCTCTTTCGGAAGCAGGAGAGCGTACTTTTTCCTTCGCACGCAAGCCGGGTGCGGATACGTTGCTTCGCAAAGACGAGCTTCCGCTCGGACTGCTGCGCGATACACGCATTCTGCACTTCGGTTCTCTTTCGCTCACCGACGAGCCTGCGCGCAGCGCCACTCTTTTCGCGGTCGAGACCGCAAAGCGCAGCGGCGCGCTGATCTCCTATGACCCGAACTACCGCGCCCCGCTCTGGAAAAGCCGATCCGAAGCGGTAGATCGGATGCGGTCCGTACTGCCGCTTGTCGATATTCTCAAGCTTTCTGAGGATGAGGCCGCGCTTTTGTCCGGCAAGGCCTGCCCGGAGGATGCGGCGCACGCCTTGTCCCACATCGGCATTCCCTGCATTGCTGTCACTCTCGGCGCACAGGGGGCTCTTGTCTGCATTCACGGTGAGATCCGACACATTTCTGCGCCGCCGATTTCCGTCACCGACACTACCGGCGCCGGCGACGCCTTTTTCGGCGGCTTTCTCTGCCGTCTGCTGCAACTCGGACACGATATGCAAGACCTGAGGCCGGACGACGGCGTTTCAGCGGCTCGCTGGGGATGCGCTGCTGCCGCCTGCTGCATTCAAAAGCGCGGCGGTATTCCCGCAATGCCCACGCTTTCCATGCTCAAGCGTTATCTATAATGTGTAATAACGGTTTACAAAGCGTTCAAATACTGGCGCTTTTTTTGTTTATGCGTTTTTCGGATTTCATTCATTATTCTTGCAAAAATAGAACGTGTCCTGTATAATTACAGTATTCACGATCCGCTTTATCAACGGCCTTTCAAATACGCCATCAGGAGGTTTCAATCATGAAACTCATCAAAACCGAGGACGCCATCGGTCAAGTGCTCTGTCACGATATCACGCAGATCATCCCCGGCGTTACAAAGGACGCCGTATTCCGCAAGGGCCACATCATTCGCGAAGAGGACATCCCCGTTCTTTTGAGCGTCGGAAAAGAGCACCTCTATATTTGGGAGTACGACGAGAATACTCTGCACGAGAATGAAGCCGCTGAGATCCTGCGCGACATCTGCATGGGGCCGGGAATGCGCGCCACGCCGCCGAAGGAAGGCAAAATCGAACTCATTGCAGAGCGCAGCGGCCTTTTCCTTGCAGATATACAAAAGCTGCGTGCGATCAATTCGCAGGGGCGTATGATGATCGCGACCCGTTCGCCGGGCTTTCCCGTCCATGCAGGCGATAAGCTGGCGGGAACGCGCATTATCCCGCTGGTGATCGAAAAAACGGCCATGCAGGCAGCAAAGTCGCTTGCGGGAAATGCACCGCTGCTTCGGCTGCTTCCGATCCACAAAAAGCGCTACGGCGTTGTTACGACCGGCAGCGAGGTCTATAAAAACCGTATACAGGACGCCTTTACGCCGGTCATTGAACGGAAACTGTCGGAATACGGCTGCACTATGATGCAGCATGTTACGCTGGGCGACGAGCCGGAAGCGATCACCGCTGCGATCCGCTCCATGCTGGATAACGGCGCAGAACTAGTCATCTGCACGGGCGGTATGAGCGTGGATCCGGACGACCGTACGCCGCTCGCGATCCGCAACGCGGGCGTTAAGGTCGTATCCTATGGCGCGCCTGTTCTGCCCGGCGCGATGTTCCTGCTATCTTACACCGATACCGGTATTCCCGTCTGCGGATTGCCCGGCTGTGTGATGTACGCAAAGCGCACCATCTTTGACATTGTGCTCCCCTATCTTCTTGCGGACGAACCCGTTACGGTGGAGCAGCTTGCAGCGCTCGGCGCGGGCGGTCTCTGCCTGAACTGTGAGATCTGCCACTATCCGAACTGCGGATTTGGAAAGGGGATTTGACATGCCGCTGACACACATCGATGCAAACGGAAACGCCGTGATGGTGGACGTGGGCGAAAAGGCCGTTACAAGCCGAACCGCTGTCGCCGCCGGAAGGATCCGCATGAGTCCCGCATGCTTTGACATCGTGAAAAATGGCGAGGCCCGGAAGGGCGACGTGCTGGGCGTTGCGCAAGTTGCGGGCATTATGGCAACGAAACACACATCCGAACTCATTCCGCTTTGCCACACGCTGCTGCTGACGAAAAGCGCCGTGGAGTTTACGCTGTTTGAAGCATCCTGCGAGATCGAGGCGCGGTGTACCGTGCATTGCGACGGCAAGACCGGCATTGAAATGGAGGCGCTGACCGGGGTTTCCGTAGCGCTGCTGACCATCTATGATATGTGCAAGGCTGTGGACAAGCGCATGACGCTCTTCGATATTCATCTGCTTGAAAAACACGGCGGCAAGAGCGGGGATTTCCGCTTTGAGGACAACGCATGAAGGACGGACAGGGCCGGACAATCGACTATCTTCGCATTTCTGTCACCGATCGCTGCGACCTGCGCTGCGTGTATTGCATGCCGGAGTGCGGTGTTCCATCGCTCTCGCACGAAACGGTTCTGCGGTACGAGGAGATTCTTCGCCTTGCCCGCATTTTTGCCGTGCTCGGCATTCGCAAGATCCGCCTGACAGGCGGGGAGCCGCTTACAAGGAAGGGGCTTGCGCAGCTCATTGCCGCGCTATCCACGGTTTCCGGGATTGAGACGATCGCTATGACGACCAACGGGATGCTGCTTTCCGACATGCTGCCGCAGCTGTTGGACGCCGGTCTTTCTTCCGTAAACATCAGCTTGGACACGCTAGACGAGGCCGTTTTTACAGCGATCACGCGGCGCAGCGGTCTCAAGCGGGTGCTCGACGCGATCGATCGTGCGGCAGCCGTGCCGACGTTTGGCGTAAAACTCAACTGCGTGCCGACAGAGCTGAACCGAAACGGCATTCCGGCACTCACGGCATATGCTGCCGAACGAAGCCTTCCGCTTCGCTTTATTGAGCTGATGCCCATCGGTGAAGGACGAAATATCCGAGGTTTGTGTGAGGCGGAGGTCTCGGACATTTTGGAAAACGCGTTTGGCCCGCTCTCTCCCATCGTCCCGGAAGCCCCGGATAAGTGCCGGCGATTTCTTCTGCCGGGCGGCGGCGAGATCGGCTTTATCAGTCCGATGAGCCACAAGTTCTGCGCGCAGTGCAGCCGTATTCGCCTGACGGCGGACGGGAAGCTCAAGACCTGCCTGCAATACGATGTGGGCGCGGATCTGCGCGCTTTGCTCTCGGAAGACGACGCCAGCATTTCCGAGGCTATCGCGCAGGCAATTCTTCACAAGCCGCTCTGTCACCATTTTGGAGAGGCGGCGTCGCATACCGACACAAGAAAAATGTTTGAAATCGGAGGCTAACACGATGGCAAAGATTCTCGCAGTCTGCACAAGCGAAAAGAAGGGCGTCCAGAAGGTAAACGTTTCCGAGGGCCTGCTCATCGAAAACCACGGTTTGCAGGGCGACGCGCACGCCGGCAAATGGCACCGGCAAGTGAGCCTTCTGTCGGACAGCAAAATCCAAGCTTTCAATGCGCGCGGTGCAAATGTGGCATACGGCGCATTCGGCGAGAATCTCGTTGCGGATCTCGATTTCGGCAGTATGCCCGTCGGCACGCTGCTCCGTGCGGGTGAAGCACTGCTTGAGATCACACAGATCGGCAAGGCCTGCCACCACGGGTGCGCGATTTTTCAAAAAATGGGCGACTGCATCATGCCACGCGAGGGCGTTTTTGCCCGTGTTCTGCGCGGCGGTACGGTCAAGGTGGGCGATGTGATCGAAATCGTACCTCGCGTGGGTAAGCGCCCCTATCAGGCCGCAGTCATCACACTCTCCGATAAAGGTGCGCGCGGCGAGCGCGAGGATCTTTCCGGCCCTGCGATCGTTGACCGTCTCAAAGCGGCCGGTTACGAAATTGCCGAAACGCTGCTGCTGCCGGACGGCGAACAGCCGCTCAAAGCGGAGCTGATGCGGCTTGCGGATCAGCGTCAGATCGACCTCATTCTGACGACGGGCGGCACGGGCTTCACAGCGCGGGACGTCACGCCGGAAGCGACGCTCGCCGTTGCCGACAAACTGGTCCCCGGCATTCCCGAAGCCATGCGCGCTTACTCCATGCGGATCACGCCGCGCGCCATGCTTACGAGAAGCGTCTGCGTAATTCGAAAGAAGAGTCTCATCCTGAACCTGCCCGGCAGTCCCAAGGCCGTTTCCGAGAGCCTTGATGCGGTGCTCGACACTTTCCCGCACGCGCTCGACATGCTGCGCGGTTCGTCCGGAGACTGCGCAAGATAGCCCATGCTCTTGATTCTTCTGCACAAAGCGTGTAAATCCACGTTTTGAATATACTTTGCTTAAGTGCAAAGGAAGGAGAACCCCAATGAAAAAACTGTTTGCCATTCTCATGGCAGCGCTGCTGGCGTTCACGATGTTCGCCTGCACCGCAAAGACCTCCGAGCCCACGCTCGAAGGGCCCGCTGTTACCGACGCGCCCGCTGCGGAACCGACCGCCGAGCCGGAGACCTCCGCAGATCCGGAAGCGGAGCCTGTCGAGCTGATCGTTTTCGGCGCGGCTTCCATGACGGAAACGCTCACGCAGATCGCCGAGCTCTACAAGGCCATTGCACCGAACGTTGCGCTGACCTTCAACTTCGACTCCTCCGGCACGCTCAAAACCCAGATCCAGGAGGGCGCGGACTGCGACCTGTTCATCTCCGCCGGTCAGAAGCAGATGAATCAGCTCGATATCACTGCAAAGCCCGAAGTCAATGCCGACGGTCTGGATTTTGTTCTGGAAGGCTCCCGCATCAACCTGCTGGAAAACCGCGTCACCCTGTGCGTCGCGGAGGGCAACGATAAGGGAATCGACAGCTTCGAGACCCTTGCCGAGAAGCTGAAGAACGGCGAAGTCCTGATGGCCATGGGCAACAGCGACGTTCCCGTCGGTCAGTACACGCAGAAGATCCTCGCGTACTTCAATCTTGACGAAGAAGCGCTTGCAAAAGCCGGCGCCATCACCTACGGTACGAACGTCAAGGAAGTCACCACGCAGGTCAAAGCGTCCAGCGTTGACTGCGGTGTCGTATACTGCACCGACGCCTATAGCGCAGGTCTGACCCCCGTCGCCTATGCGACCGCGGAGATGTGCGGACAGGTCATCTATCCTGCTGCTGTGCTGAAGGTCAGCAAGCATCCGGAAGCCGCGCAGGCGTTTCTCGATTACCTGACCACGCCGGAAGCCATGGCCGTGTTTGAGGCCGTCGGCTTTGCGCCGGTCGCATAAAGCGCACATTGATCGGGGCGGAGGGATAACCACTGCCCCATTCCTCTCACATATCGGATCGGAGATTATACGGATGGACTGGTATCCGCTTTACAATTCTCTGCGCATCGCTGCGATCAGCTGTGTGCTTGTATTTTTTACAGGCGTTTTCGCCGCCTACTACGTTGCAAAGCTGCCGCGGGCGATCAAGGGCATTCTTGACGTTGTTTTAACGCTCCCCATGGTATTGCCGCCCACGGTCGTCGGATATTTTATTCTGCTCGTCTTTGGCGTCAAGCGCCCGATCGGCGCATTTTTGCTGCAATACGGGATTAAATTCGCCATGACATGGTACGGCGGCATCCTCACCGCTGCGGTCGTGGCCTTTCCTCTCATGTACCGCACGGCCCGCGGTGCGTTTGAGAGCTTTGACAATACGCTTGCATATTCCGGGCAAACGCTTGGCCTTTCCAATACTTACATCTTCTGGCGCATCCGTATGCCGTACTGCCGTCAGGGCATCCTTGCCGGTACCGTACTGGCCTTTGCCCGTGCGCTCGGCGAGTACGGTGCGACCAGCATGCTCATCGGTTATACGCCCGGCCGCACGGCGACCATTTCCACCACCGTTTACCAGCTGTGGCGCACAAACGATGAAGCGGGTGCATTTTTCTGGGTCATGATCAATCTCGCGATCTCCACGGTCGTACTGCTCGCGGTCAACCTTCTCGAAAGAAAACAGGGAAAGGAGACGCGCGCATGAAGCTTGTCGTTGATATTCAAAAATCGCTCGGTGGCTTTCGCTTGGAAACCGCCTTTACCGCCGAGGACGGCGTGACCGGCCTGCTTGGGGCGTCCGGCTGCGGAAAAAGCATGGCGCTCAAATGCATTGCTGGCGTTGTAACGCCGGACGAGGGGCATATTTCTCTTGACGGCGTGACCCTGTTCGACAGCGCGAAACACATCAATCTGCGCCCGCAGCAGCGGCACGTTGGGTATCTATTTCAAAACTACGCCCTGTTTCCCAATATGACGGTGCAGCAGAACATTCTGACGGGGCTGCGTCACGAAAATGCCCAAGCCGTGCGCGCATCTGCCTACGCGGAGGCTATCCGGCTCTTCGGCCTCTCAGGGCTCGAGAAACGCCGTCCCTCTCAACTCTCCGGCGGGCAGCAGCAACGTGTCGCGCTCGCCCGCATCCTTGTAAACCGGCCACAGCTGCTCATGCTCGACGAGCCGTTTTCCGCGCTGGATACACATTTAAGGGAAAAGCTCCAGCTGGAGATGAAAGATCTGCTCGCTACCTACGGTGGCCCCGCGCTCATGGTCACGCACAGCCGCGACGAGGCCTATCGCCTATGCAGCCGCATCGCTTTGATGGAGAACGGGACGCTCTTAACGCTGCGTCCCACAAAGCGGCTGTTTGCGGATCCCGGCACATCCGCCGCCGCGCGCATGACAGGCTGCAAGAACATTTCCCGTGCGGAAAAGCGCGGTGAACACGAGCTCTTTGCAACCGACTGGGGCGTAACGTTCAAAACCGCTCAGCCTTTGCGTGACGGATTGACGGGCGTTGGCATTCGTGCGCATTACTTCAACGAGCGCGCTGCCGAGAATCGGTACCCCATAATGCTCGAGGAGATACTTGAAGAACCGTTTGAGTTCACGATTCCTTTTCGGTATGCGGGACAGTCCAAAGATACGCCTTCGCTGTGGTGGCGATTGCCGAAAGAACAGCGGCCAAACCTGGCTGAGTGCACGCTGGGCGTTGCTCCGGCAAACGTGCTTCCGCTCTATGATGGCTGCCCGTATCCGAATAACGTCTGATCAGAAAGGATCTGCTTTATGAACGACCGCGTGCTATTACACTGCTGCTGTGCGCCCTGCTCTCTGTCCTGCGTCGATCCTCTGCTTACAGAGGGGATCACGCCCGTGGCATACTGGTACAATCCCAACATTCACCCATTCAAGGAGTACGAAGCGCGCCGCGACTGTCTGATCGAATATATGCAGAAGATCGGTTTAGAACTGCATATCGATGAATGCTACGGTTTGCGCACCTTTGTACAGGCCGTTGCCGATGACATTTCGCATCGCTGCACCTACTGCTATACACATCGGATCGAGCAGGCGGCACGCTATGCCAAGGCGCACGGATTCTCCGCGTTCACGACAACTCTGCTGGCGAGTACATATCAGGCGCACGACCTGATCGCCGCCGCCGGAGAGAAGGCTGCAAAGGAATACGGCGTACCGTTCCTTTACAGGGATTTTCGTCCGAATTTCCGGCAAGGAAACCAACGCGCGCGCGAGCTCGGCCTCTATATGCAAAAATACTGCGGCTGCATTTTTTCCGAAGAGGACCGCTATGCAAAGCAGATACAGCGTGACAGGGCAAAATTCTCGGAGTGATTCTCCTTCCCGGCTGTACAAAAGGGCTGCTCATCTTTCGATGAGCAGCCTTTTGCGATTCGATGTTTCATTAAAAGTCGTCGTCATCAAAGCCCTTACTGCGCTTATTGTTCTTCTTGTGCTTTGCAGGCTTCTTTTCTTCTTCCTCGTCGTCCCAGTCATCGTCGTCGTAATCATCGTCCTCATCGTCCTCGACCTCGAACATCCGCTGGAAGAACCCCTTCTTTTTCGGCTTTTGCTTTTTGGTTTCCGGCTCGTAATCGTCTTCGTCGTCGTAATCGTCCGTTTCCGGCTCCTCTGCGCGGGCATTGAACTTACGGGTCATGCCGCCGTCGTTCTGACGCGGCGCAGGCTTCCGGTAGTCATAAGCCTCGTCTTCCTCGTAGTACGGTTCCTGCTCATCGTATGCCTGCTGCGGATATGCAGGTTCCGGCTCGTGATAGGCCGGCTGCTGCGGCTGCTGATACACGGGCTTCGGCGCCGGCTCAACGGGATGATATACCGGTGGTTCCGCATGAACGACGGGCTCGTTGAACTCCTGCTCCGGCGGTGTTACGGGTGCAGCGGGCTGGATATCCGGTGTTACACCGAGCTCTTTCCGGTTTGCACCGATCATCTCATGATACTCGCTCATATATCGCTGCAAATCGCAGAGGATCTCATCGGCATACTTTCTTGCGCCGTTGTAGATCGCGTTGGCATTGGTCTCCGCTTCGGTCGTGATCTCCTTGGCGCGTGCGAACGCCTCTTTATAGACCTCGGACTCGCTCACGCGATTCTCAAAATCGACCTGTGCCTGGTGATACAGGTTCTCCGCGCTTGCCTGCGCCTGACCCATAATCTGATCGGCTTCCTGCTGCGCCTGCTCGACCATGTCCTTTGCGTTTTCCCGCGCGTCGCGAATGGTATTGTTCGCTTCCGCAAGGATGCCGGTCGCTCTGCGGATATCTTCGGGAATCGTGACCTTCAGATCGCTGAGCAGATCAAACAGGCGATCGATCTCCACGATACGCTTATTGGTCGCGCCCGCAAACTTCGTGCGCGGGCTCTCTTCAAGCTCCTGCTCGATGCGGGAAATGATGCTATAGATCTTCATGGTTTGTGCGCTGCTCATCGACTCATCAACCTCTCTCTAATCATTTTAATATTACACTCCGGAACAAGTCCCTGAATGTTTCCGCCAAGCGAGCCGATCTCCTTGATCGTGCTCGAACTCAGGAACGAATGCGCCGGGCTGGCCATGAAATACACGGTTTGAATGTCGGGATCCAAATGCCGGTTCACCGCGTCGATCTGGAATTCATATTCAAAATCCATGATCGCGCGCAGACCGCGGATGATGTAGGACGCGCCGACTTTTTTTACATAATCTACAAGCAAGCCGTCGAAGCTTTCGACCTTTACGTTAACAAACTCCGCTTCCGAAACCACGCGCTTGATCATATCGACCCGTTCCTTCGGCGTGAATGTCGCATGCTTTGCGGAGTTATTCAGCACTCCGACATAGACGCAGTCAAACAACGAAACAGCGTTGCGCAGAACATCGAGATGTCCTTCCGAAAACGGATCGAAGCTGCCCGGATAGACGCAAATTCTCACGGTTCCAAATCCCTTTCCATCATTGTGAAACAGCAATCGCCGTATGTTTTCGTTTTTCGGATGCGCATGAGTCCCGGCACGGGCGCAGGCGGAAGCTCTCTGGCGTGTTCGATCACGACAAACCCATCGTCCTGCATTAAGTCGGTCGAAAACAGCCGCACGGCTGCATCCTGCGCAGTTCCGTCCGCATACGGCGCATCCAAGAGCGCAATGTCAAAGCGCAGGCCCTCTGCGCAAAGCCGATCCAGTGCAATGCGATAGTCCGCCTGCAGGATTCGTACGCGCTCAGAAAGTCCCGTTGCGGCGGCATTCTTTTCGATACAGCGAACGCTATTCGCGTCATGATCATTCAAGACTGCCAGTTTCGCGCCCCGTGAGACCGCCTCCAATCCCAGACTGCCGGAACCGGAAAACAGATCCAACACAACACTGCCCGGCAGGTCAAACTGGATGCTCCCAAACAGCGCTTCCTTCACACGATCCAGCGTCGGCCGTGTATTCATTCCGGGCGGCGCTTCGATTCTGCGGCCTCTTGCACTGCCCGCAATGATTCGCATTTTGACCTCCGAGCCTTAATGTAGATACTGTATTATAGCATTTCCCGACACATTATACAAGCGCAGAATATGATTTGCACCTTGCCGCGGGCGGATAAGGGCACGGTTAGCGGATCTGACCGCTGCCGCGTATCACATACTTCACCGTCGTCAGCTCGTGCAGACCCATCGGTCCGCGTGCATGGAGCTTCTGCGTACTGATACCGATCTCCGCACCGAATCCGAATTCTCCGCCATCTGTGAAACGCGTTGATGCGTTGACATAGACCGCAGCGGCATCCACGCAATCCAAAAACCGCTCGGCCGCGTTGTAACTCTCCGTTACGATGGCCTCGCTGTGATGAGTGCCGCAGCGATTGATGTGTGCGATCGCCTCATCCAGTGAATCGACGACTTTGATCGAAAGAATATAGTCGTCGTATTCGGTCGTCCAATCCTCCTCCGTGGCGGCGTTCGCCTGCGGCAGGATTGCCCGCGCCCGCTCGCAGCAGCGGAGTTCGACGGGATACGCCGCAAGACGCTCGGAAAGCATCGGCAAAAACGCTTCGCTGACCCGTTCGTGAACGAGCACTGTCTCGCAGGCATTGCAGACGGACGGGCGGGAACACTTCGCGTTCTCCGCGATGTTGACGGCCATGAATAGATCGGCCGCTTCATCGATATATGTGTGACAAACGCCTGCTCCGGTCTCGATCACAGGCACGGAAGCATTCTGTACGACAGAACGGATCAGTCCTGCGCCACCGCGCGGGATCAGGACATCCAGGTAACCGTTCAGACGCATCATTTTCTGTGCGGTCTCACGGCTCGTGTCCTCAAGCAGCTGAATCGCGCCCTCCGGCACACCGTTTTGATAGGCGCAATCCGCAAGAATGTGTTTCAGGCAAAGGTTCGTATGCAGCGCTTCCTTGCCTCCGCGCAGCATACAGGCGTTGCCGGATTTCAACGTCAACCCGATCGCATCGACCGTAACATTTGGACGCGCTTCGAAGATGATGCCG
Organism: Clostridium sp. CAG:1024; assembly: GCA_000432015.1. GTDB lineage: Bacteria > Bacillota > Clostridia > Christensenellales > CAG-138 > CAG-1024. The sequence continues at coordinate 15,556 of HF985526.1, forward strand.
ACAACGCCAAGCGGGACTCTTCGTTTTTCGATGGATAGGCCGTTGGGACGTTTGGTCACGCTGTCTGCACCTCCCACCGGGTCCGGCAGACCCGCCACATGCCGCAGCCCATCCGCCATTTCGCGGACACGCGCTTCTGTCAGCGTCAGTCGATCGAGAAATGCTTTCCCGTGGCCCGCGGCCGCTGCCGCTTTGAGGTCTCTGCGGTTCTCAGCGAGGATCTCTTCCGTATGTACAAGCAGCGCATCCGCCATGCGGCAGAGCGCTTCGTTCTTTTTACTCGTGCCCAGCACGGCAAGCGCATAGGACGCGCGCTTTGCTTCGGCGGCAAGCTGAAGTAATTCCATTTTCTCATCCTCCCGTTGCTTGCACCAGTATACTATAAGCCGAACCGTATCGCAAGAAAGTCAGAAAAAACAGCCCGCGAAGGGCTGTTAATCCGAAAACTGTCTCAAACAGGACTGCCACAAACGCAGCTCGGCAAAGCGCTCCGCATGACGCAGCGCCGCGTCTCTTACATCGAATGCGATCGCTACGAGCCCAGCATGGAAGATCTGATCACGATCTGCCGTTACTTTCGGATTTCTGCGGATTATCTGCTCGGTATTCCGTACAATTACGACTGTCCGACGTTCTGAGCTCTTGCACATACAAGAATAACCGAGCCGTCGATCCCATTGCGGCTCGGTTGGTTTGACGTTTCTTTTCCGGTCACTTGCGATCAGCTCTCTGCGTTCTCCAAGTATTCGTTGATCTCGTCCGCCGAATCGAAAGCGATCCCCTCATACAGTTCCTCTGCGGTCTCTGCATCAAATGCAGCTGCAAAGAGCGGCAGAACCTGCACGCTCTCCACTTCGAGCGTTTCCGCATTGGCCTTCAGAATGCGCAGTTGCCCCGCGTCATCCGCTTTCAGCATCACATGTGCCGGGCATGCGCCGATGCGTAAAAAATCCACTTCCACCGTTTCTGACGAAAAGGCGTTCATGCGGCCATCCGGATACTCTTCCTGAAACTCTTCCCGTGTTTCCCCGACATAGGGCATTGCGTCCGCATCGCGTTTCAGCGTATGCATACACCCCGTAAACTGGTAGGTGAAATGCAGCTTCGTTTCCGGCAAAATGCTTACAAGTCCGATCCGATCTACTTCCGTCGTCTCCGGCTCCGCCGGCGTCAGTCGGCGCTGCTCCACTGCTCCGCCGAGCGCTGCGCCCGCCAGCAGTCCGAACAACGCGCTGACAAACAGTTTCCAGTTTGCTTTGAAAATCTCGCGCATCATTGACTCCCTCCGGTTTCAGTTTGCGCGCAATCAGGCAAAATATACTGTGGCCGTTTCTTTTTTCGGGAAAATGCGGTAAAATGGGTTTTGTATTGGAGGGATCCCATGGTATTCGATCTTCTTTCAGCGCTGTACCTCGTGGCGTTCGTCTTATCGGGCGTTGCGATCGCGCGCGTCTATCTTTCCAAAGAGCGTCCGCTTGTACGTCTCTGGCTCGGCGGCGTGATCGCGCTGCTCTTGCTGATTTGGCTTCCTGCACTGTTTTCCCTTCTGCTCGGGTTCACGCTGCTGTCGCAGCTGCTCGCGCTTGCCGTCGCGGTCTGCTTCGGAACGCTCTGCGCGATCCTTGCAAAAAACAAGCCCGTCATGAAAAACGACTGGCCCTCGGAATGCGACGTACTGTTTACACTTCTTCCCCTGCTTGTGATCGGCATTGTTCTTCTTTCCACGCATACGATCCTGCCGGTCAACGGCGGTCTGTCTGTCGGGCAATCGACCTACGGCGACCTTGCGATGCACCTCGGCTTTATCACCAGCATTGCTGAGCAGCATACGTTCCCGCCGATGTATTCCATCTGTCCGGACACGCCGGTCGGGTATCCGTTTTTGTCGGACAGCATCAGCTCGACCTTCTATGCGCTCGGCGCCGATCTGCGATTTGCAACGATGCTCCCCGCCATGTACGCATACGCGCTTGTGCTGCTCGGCGTATATCTCTTCTTTGAACGCTATCTGAAAGACCGCGCAACAACACGTCTTGCCACGCTTCTCTTTTTCCTTGGCGGCGGCTTCGGCTTTGCGTACTGCTTCGATCTGCTGCAGCAGGATCCCGGCAAATTGACCCGTTTTCTCACCGCGTTCTATGAAACGCCGACAAATAACGTGACCGTGGGCATCAAATGGGTCAACCCCATTGCGGACATGCTCATCCCGCAGCGCGCAACACTATTCGGATGGGCGTTTCTGTTTCCCTGTCTGTATCTGCTGTACCGCGCGGCGTTTGAGCAGGATCGCAAAAGCTTCACACTGCTCGGCATTC
>HF985526.1:17906-27940 GCA_000432015.1 Clostridium sp. CAG:1024
CCGCTGATCCATACGCACTCCTTCCTCGCGCTCGGCGTGATCAGTGCGGTATACCTGTTTCGCTCGATTCTTCGAAATGAGGAAAAGGCGCAATGGCTCGGTTATCTTCGCTACGCGCTGATCGTGGCCGTTCTCGCGGGGCCGCAGCTTCTATTGTTCACATTCCGGCAAAGCGGCAGTTTTCTGCATTTCAATTGGAACTGGGCCAACGAGACGGACAGCTTTCTCTGGTTCTACATCAAAAACCTCGGACTACTCTTTCTTCTGCTGCCGGCCGCCCTTCTCGGCACGAGCAAGCGGCATCGCGCAATTCTGAGCGGTGCGGGCGTTCTTTGGCTGCTTGCAGAAACCATTCAATTCCAGCCGAACCCCTACGATAACAACAAGCTGTTGTTCGTTTGCTTTGCGTTCCTGTGCGGACTCATCGCGGAGTATCTTATGCGCATCTACCGCAGTCTGCGAAAGGCCGAAGGCGGCCGGGCGCTCTCAACAAAGCTTCTCGCCGTATTCGTCACGACTGCGCTCTTTCTCTCCGGCACGATGACGCTGGCGCGCGAGTACAATTCCGAGTATGAACTGCTTGGGCCTTCCGAGGTTGCGGCGGCCGAATTTGTAAAGGAAAGCACCGCGCCGAACGCGACGTTTCTCACAAGCAACAACCATAACAACGCGATCGCAGCTTTGACCGGGCGCAACATCGTCTGCGGCTCCGGCTCCTATCTGTACTACCATGGCGTAAACTATGCCGATCGCGAGCAGGCGCTTTATCGCATGTATGAAGAACCGACAGAGTATTTCGCTGCCCTGTCGGCCAAGTATCATGTCGATTATGTGTACTTCAGCAGTCAGGAATTCTCAAAATTCAACTGCGACCTGACATATTTTGAAGAAAACTGCCAATGCGTTTATAACAGCGGCGGAATCCTGATCTACGCGGTCAGTCCAACCCCATAAGGAAACGGTAAACCGGCTTCATCAAAAGAAACGCCTCGCGGATCTCGTCTGCGATCTCCGGCCGCAGTGTTTGGGAAACAGCGGGCGAAGAATAGCAGAATGTGATCCGCTTCAAATTCAGCCATGGGCGGAGACGTTCCGGTGCGTCCAGATAACGCTCTCGTTTGTATGACTCTGCCGAAAGCATGAACCGCTCGGCAAACGCGGGCGCATTCACCAGCTCAAGGAAACGTTCCGGGCGAGCGAGCATCCGCTCACGAAGCCGCTGCATCATGGCGGAATCCGGGGCATACATGCCCATGCCGTAACCGTAGCTTTCGCGTTCAAACTCCGCGTACAGCACAAAGCACTCGCTCGTTCTTTGCATGGGCGGTTTGAAACCAAGCCATGCATGATCGCGATAGGGCGATTTGTCCTTAGAATACCGCGTATCGCGCCGAATGCGCGACACAACGCTCGACGGCCGCACATTGAAGTGTGGATCGATCTCGAGCGCGGTCGGCGCAAGCTGTTCCGCAAGTGCGAGCAGCGGCGCTTGCACATTTTGCTTATACCGTGCGCGGTTCGCTTCAAAGAAGCTGCGGTCATTCTGAAATGCGATCTCCCAGAAAAACCGATAGGTATCCTCGTTCAGTCCATGAAACTCATTCATTATTCGTATCCCGCTCCTGGACGCCGCCGCGCACACGCTTGATCGTATGCCGCTGCTGCGGCTGTACCCGTGCCTGCTGCCGTACCGTGATCACCTTTGGCGGCACACCGTTGGCGGCACGCGGCCGGGTATCGGTTTAAAATCATCTTCTTCGACGCGAATCGCTTTCGGCATACGGTTCTCCGCGCTTCTCTGCCGCGGCGCATAGTCCGCTGCCGCTTCGGACTCCGCTGCGGGAAGCAGCCTGTCATCCTGCGGTTCCTGCATCCAAGCGGGGCGTCCGCTCTGCCATTCCGCCGGACTCCGCTGTACAGAAAATCTGTCCGTTGCAAAGCCGTCGTCCCCGTATGCCGCATCGTCTGCACGGGCCGCCATAACCGGCGCATCTGCTGCATAGACGCGCCCTTCATTACGCCGTGTGCGATCGTTTCGCGGCGCATTCCTGAGGTCGAAGCGTCTTGTGTGGTCGACGTCATCCATAAGATCGTCAAATGCAAGGCCGTCCTCTTCCTCTGTGTTCCCGGAAGCAAAGAAGTCTCCCGTATCTGCAAACCGACGTTTCGGCACATACAGCTTCGCGCGCTTCAGATACTCGGCATCGGGTGAAAGCGCATCGTCATCATGCTGTTCCTCATCATAATCGGTCTCAGCATCCTCTTCGTCCAGAAGATCGAAATCGCTGTCGAGATCGTCCTCGTCCTCTTCATCACGCATGAGAAGGCCGCCGCCCGTCCTGCTGCGTTCGAGCAAGGTGAGAATCATAAGCACTGCGAACGCAAGCAGCATGACCGCGCCAAGGATGATCAGAATGCGCGTGATCGCATTGCTCCAGATGCCCCCGCCCGTTCCATCCTGCGGAGCGGGCGTCTGAACCGGCGCCTCCTCCGTCGTTTCCGGATACGCGACTGTCATTGCGTAGGTGGCGACGCTTCGCTCCGTTCCCGCCGGGTCAGTCGCTTTCAGTGAAAAAGTCAGGTTGCGCGGCGATCCGATGATCAGCTCGCCCTCATAGACCGTCTGTCCGTTCGGGAGTACGGTATAATTTGCAAGCGTTCCAAGACTCGCTTCGCTGAGCGTTCCTGCCTTCAGCTCGACGGAACTGTTATTCTGAATGAGCAGCCGCACCATGACGGACCCCGTCTGCGCCGACCAATCCGAGGTCAGACTGCCCTGCATGGAGACGCTGATCTGCGAATCGTCCACATAGGGATACACGGGATAGGTCTGCGTGAACACAGGCGAGTAGGCGTCGCCAAAGGGATCCACACCCGTGAGAGAAAAGCCCACGTTTCTCACGCTCTCCGTCATGGATGGAACGACCGTATACGACAGTGTTTGCGCATCGCCCGTATCCAGAGAAAATGGCGTTGTGTTCAGCGAGTTCCCAAGCTCATCCTTGAGATAGATATTCGTTACCTTCTGATTCCCGATGTTGCGCGCCGTAACGGCAAAGGGTACGCCTGTGGCCGTCGGCGTTCCCATCTCGACCTCGATGCGCAGGTCGACATTGACCATTGCGAGGGTAACGGGCTCGATCGATGCAAAGCTCTTCGTTTTGCCGTTGACCATATAGGTCACGACCGGCGCGGAGACCACGCTTTCGTTTCCCATCGTATAGGTATAGTCGATCGCAAACGAATCGTTCGCGCGCAGCGTATCGTTTCGGCGGATCGGCACGTCGCTGATCTGCTCGTCGATCAGCATGATCTCCGACATATCGAACTTTGTCTCGTTCTTAAGCACATAGGTCAGCGTGATCTTATCGCCCTGCCGCGCATGGGTCGTATTCGCGGTACGCATGACGGAGATCACCGGCTCGACCGCGCGGCCGACCGTGATCTCCTTGTTCAGAAAGAACGGCTCGCCGCCGCAGACCCAGCTCACCATAAACGTCACAGGCATTCCGATCTGAGAATCCGCAATGCTGACCTCGATCGGGATCTTTGCCGAGCCGAACCGGGGAATGACCGTGTCCTCTGCGATGTCATACACGAAATTCCCCTGCACGATAGAAATATTGCTGAGCTCGTAATCCGAATGGTTGGAGATCTCAAACGTCACGGAAACGGTTCCAGCCTCCGTCAGCTCGGCCGGCTGCAAAGAGATCACCTCGACCTTGACCTCGTCCTCCGCGAATGCAGAAGAAACAGCGGCCAGCGCCGTGAGCGCAAAGAACGCCAGGAGGCACATCCATTTCTTGAATCGCAAGCCCTTCACTCCTTCAATTCCGGCAGCCCCGCGTCAAACGCACGCTGCACGATTCCCGTTTTCACAGGGAGAACACGTCCATCTGTCCGGTCGGACAACTGCTTCAAAAGCGCCGCCTCCCGGTCGAGCGGAACGGACAGCCGAACTTCAATGGATTCCGCATAGGCCGTGTTCTCCAAAAGCGCTTCCGTGCGCAGAATGCTCTCTACACGTCCCCAAAGCGGGTACGGGACGGTTGCTTCATACGCTGCGCAGCAGCGCATATCAACGCGTCCTGCGGCGCGGATGGATTCCGCCGCCGTCTTTGCATATGCCCGCACAAGTCCGCCCGCACCCAAAAGCACGCCGCCGAAATACCGCGTTGCAATACAAACGAGGTTTGTCACACCGTTTTTTCGGATTGCGTCCATCATCGGGAGCCCCGCCGTTCCCGATGGCTCTCCGTCGTCGGAAAATCGCGCTGTCTGTCCGCTCTCACCGATGGAATACGCGTAGCAATTATGCGTCGCGTCCCAGTGTTGTTTGCGGATCCGTTCGAGGATCTCAAGCGCCTCCCGCTCCTCGGCCACGGGATAACATCTGCCGATAAAGCGGGATTTGTTGATCACGATCTCGATCTCTGACGGCTCGCGAACTGTGCGAAAGTCTTTCACGCACGGCGCACCTTGCAGAAGCCCTTCTTGCCCTTGCGCAGGATGATTCCGTCGCCGTCCAGCTTTTCGGCCGGAAGTGCCGCTTTGACATCCGCGACCTTTTCATCGCCGGCGAACACGCCGCCGCCTTCGATGAGTCGGCGCGCATCGCTCTTTGACGACGCAAGCTTTGCAAGCACGAGCAGATCGGTCATGCGGAGTCCGCTTTCTGCGATCTGCTCCTCCGTCAGTTCGACCGTCGGCATATTGGAATGATCCGAGCCGCCTGCGAACAGCGCCTCTGCCGCCGCCTGCGCCTTTTGGGCTTCCTCGGTGCCATGTACCTGTTCGGTCAGCGTGAAAGCAAGAACGCGCTTTGCTTCATTGATCGCGGAATCCGTGAGCGCGCCAAGCCTGCGAACCTCATCCATCGGAATGAACGTCAGGAGTGCAAGGCACTTTTCCACATCTGCGTCGCCGATGTTGCGCCAGTACTGGTAGAAATCATACGGGCTGCACTTATTCGGATCCAGCCATAGCGCGCCCTTCTCGGTCTTGCCCATCTTTTTTCCCTCGCTCGTGGTAAGCAGCGCAGTCGTCAGGGCATAGGCGGGCTTGTGCTCTTTGCGGCGGATCAGATCAGCGCCGCCCAAGATGTTGCTCCACTGGTCATCGCCGCCCATTTCGAGCACACAGTTCTCGCGCCGGTTCAGCACGAGGAAATCATAGCTCTGCATGAGCATGTAGCTCATTTCAAAGAACGTCAGGCCACGCTCCATACGCTGCTTATAGCACTCTGCGCGGAGCATCGTATTGACGGAAAAGTGTACGCCGATGTCGCGCATGAAGTCGAGGAAATTCAAACCGCGCATCCACTCCGCGTTGTTCATCACGAGCGCCTTGCCGTCGGAAAAGTCGATCAGGCGCGCCATCTGCTTCTGAAAACAGGCTGCGTTATGATCGATCTCCTCGTTGGACATCATGCGGCGCATATCCGACTTGCCGGAGGGATCGCCGATCATGGCCGTGCCGCCGCCAAGCAGCACGATGGGACGGTGACCCGCGCGCTGCATGTGCGCCATGGTCATGAGCGCAACGTAATGCCCGATGTGCAGGCTGTCGGCCGTCGGGTCAAAGCCGATATAGAACGTGACCTTCTCCTTGCCGAGAAGCTCGCGCAGTTCTTCCGGGTGCGAACACTGCTTCAAAAAGCCGCGTTCTTCCAATACGTCATATACGTTTTCCATTGTTCTCTCCCATCCTCATTCAAACGGGCGAACGCGCCCATTCAATTTTCCATAACAATATACCATGAATCCCAAAACAAAACAATGCGCAAGCCTGTCCGGCCTGCACAAAGTTTTTGTAAACATTCGTCAGTTTTTCGATACGGTAAAGGAGAACACCGCTTCGCCATCACGATTCGACGCCGTAATCTCCTCTCCGAGCAGCTGCAGGATCTCTTTTGCAATGGCGAGTCCAAGTCCCGTTCCCTGTTCAGCATGCGACCGATCCGCTTTATAAAACCGCTCAAACAAATGCGGAAGGTCTTTTTCATCGATATGACCGCTGTTGTGCACCTCGACGCGCAGTTTCCCGGTCTCGCGATCTTCCTCTGCCGTGAGCGTCACAACGCCGCCGTCGCTTGCATACTTGATTGCGTTGTCCACAAGCGCAACAAGCACCTGTTCGATGCGATCGCGGTTCGAATATGCGGTGGGAAGCGCGGCAGGCGTATAGCGCAGCGTGATATCGCTGTAATCGGCATTGATCCGCATTCGCTCCGCCGTTTCCGCAAGCAGCGCATCCAGCGGAAACGGCTGCTTCGTGAGTGCGACCGCGCCGGACTGGAGCCTGGACAGTTCAAGCAGATCGTTGATGAGCCGCGACAGCCGCATAGACTCTCGCAGGATATGTCCATAGTATCGCGCCCGGTCTTGTTCCGTATGAATGAGCCCGTCGTTCAAGGCTTCCGCAAGCGAACGAATCGATGCGATGGGCGTTTTGAGCTCGTGGCTGACATTCGCGACATACTCCCTGCGCGTTTGCTCCAGACGCTCCGCTTCCGTAACGTCCTGCACGAGCACGATCGCGCCGGGCAGCGTTTCTACCGCTGCCTGCGAACGTGTCAGCGTCAGCAGAAGCTGCCGGTTGTCGATCGAAAAATGCAGCGTGACTGGCGTTTCGCTCCTCGTCATGGCATGGCAGGCATTTTCAAACTGCTCCGCCATGCTCTCGTCAGAAAACAACGTTTTTCCGTCGGATCTGAGCAGCGTCTGCGCCGCCGGATTCATGAACGTGATCCGTACGAACGTATGGTCGAGCGCGACCACGCCTTCGCTGAGCCCCGTCAGTATGGTCGTAAGGCGATTCCTCGCAAGCGTCAGGTCTTCGATCGTCGCGGAAAGCTCCGCAGAAAGAAAGTTCAGCGCTTTTCCGAGCTGACCGATCTCGCCCCCCGCCTCCTCGTCCGCCCGCGCGGAAAAGTCCCCCGCGGCCATGGCGATCGCATTCTGCGTCATTTGGCGGATCGGTTTCACAAAGGTTCTGCTGCCGAAGTAGCCGAGAACGACCAGACGGGCCGCCGCGCCCGTACTGCTCATCAGCAGCGTCAGCGTGAGTGAAAACATGGCCGCTCGCAGCTGGTTCGCGGGTTTTGTCACGAGCACCGCGCCCGTGACCCGTTCCATGTTGTCCACGATCGGTACGCCGATAAGAACGCCGTCCACCTTTCGCCAGTTCGTCTCGGAGACCGGCGCGCCGCTTGTCAGGATGCGGCTCACATACCGTGCGTATTTTCCCTCCGTCGGGCGTTTCGTCTCGTCGAGCATCTCGTCCGCAGAGGCGGAATACGCAAACAGGTTGCCCTGATCGTCGTAAATGTAGACATGCGAGCCGCTGCGCTGGTCGTTCAAAACAAATTCACTCAGCGCATCGAAGCCGACCTTGCCCTCCAGATACCGTGCGGAAAGACGTGCCACCGAGCGCGCTCTCGGCATCATTTCGTTGACGATCTCCGCCGCAAAGGCGCGTATTCCGAAAAAGAAATAGATCGCCGCGGTCAGCGATGCGGTCAGCACGCAGGCCGAGACGAGATACAGCATCAGTTTTCCGAAAAGCGTTCCACGTTTCATTCCGCTGCGCCAAACTTATAGCCCACGCCGTATACGGTTCGGATTCCCCACTTTGTTTCGCCCGACGGCATTTTTTGCCGGATACGTTTGATCTGCGTATCGACTGCGCGCGTATCGCCAAAATAATCGTATCCCCAGATCTTTGACAGAATCTGCTCGCGGTCAAACACGCGTCCGGGGTTGGATGCGAGCAGATACAGGATCTCGACCTCCTTCGGCGTGAAATCTACGACCTTGCCGCCGATGCGCACTTCATAATTCGAAAGGCTGATCTCCAGCTCATCGATGCGAATCGTCTGACCGCTCGGCTCCGCCGCGGCCGTCGTTCTGCGAAGCACCGCCTTGATGCGTGCAATGAGCTCCCGTGTCGAGAACGGTTTCACGATATAGTCGTCTGCGCCGAACTCCAGCCCCAGCACACGGTCGATTTCTTCCCCCTTGGCGGTCAGCATAATGATCGGGACAGAGCTTGTTTTCCGGATCTCGCGGCAGACGTCGACGCCGCTCATACCGGGCATCATGACATCCAACAGGATCAGATCCGGCGATTCCTCCTGTGCAAGTTTCAACGCGTCCGTACCATTGTATGCCGACGCGTGCGTAAACCCCTCGTTATCAAGATAAACGCCCACCGTTTCATGGATGATCGGCTGATCATCGCAGATGAGAATATGCGGTGCTTTTGCCATGGCTCGTCCCACATCCTTTCTTTTCACAATTTCATTATAGCCGCTCGTTTCGGGTCTGGCAATTCCGGAACCCGACTTGTCATAATTGTACATCTTTCGCCCACAATCCGAAGCGCTACCTTCGTCCCGCCGTTTCCGCGGAAAGCCGGCAGACCGCATCGACTGCGGCGATGTGCGCATGTTTCAGCGCAGCGGAAAACGCGATTCGGTCCTCTCCCGCAAACTCCGTGAGCTTTCTGAGTTCCGTAAGGATCGTTCCTGCGCACGCAAGCAGCGCGCCGGACGCGCCAGTCTCCGTGACGGAAAACACAGCAAGGCTGTCTCTGGCCGCACCGAGTTTGTCCGTGATCTCTCCGATCTCCGCTTTGCCCTCCGCGACAGCTTTACCCTCCTTGTCAAAGGCATAGACCGCGGCATACAGACGTTCTCCGATCTCCGAAAGCTGATCGAGAAGCGCGGCAAGCGCTGCGATCTGCGGCTCCGTGGCTGTGACGACCCATTCGGATGCCGCCTGTTCCATGGCGTAGCTCGCGCTTTCCATCCCTTCTTCTGAAAGTCTTGCGCGCACCTCTTTGATGCTCTCCCTGTTTTGATAGCAGGCGGCAAACACGCGATACTTGTCCCCATCCGCATAGATATACCCGCCAGCGCCAAGCGCTTGCAGCGAGGCGGCTTGTTTGCTTGCATTATCGAGGCTCGAGTATACGCCCATTTGCAGAGCATAATAGGCCATTTTCGGAAGCTTCAGCGTTTTTGTCACCGTCGCGTTCGTCTCTTGTCCCGCGGCAGTCGCTACGGACGGCGCTTCCGTTTCCTGCGCGTCCGCCCGAACGACGCCGAGCGTCTGAAACACAGGGGCAACGACGTTTTGTGCGACCCACGTTCCTGCGGATGACACGCCGATCAGATATACGATCGATGCGACGAGCAACGCCGCGCAAAAAAGCGAGCCCGCAAGCGGCGGATTGCGCCTCGTGCTGCGGACACGCCTTCTGCGTCTTCTGTATTCCATGCTACCGCCTCCAGCTTTCGTTTCTGCTTACAATCTATGCAGACGGCGCATGGGTGATTCGCTGCATTCGTTTGCAGACGTTTGACGAAACCTTCAAGCCTCCGCGCCGCGCGCACCGCCGGATGTGCGCCGAGATCAGCGAAGCTGCGCGAAGCCGCGCGGGGCTGATTGTGCCGGAGCCGGCAAAGCGAAACGACGCACGACCGAACAGCTGCAAGCCGAAACCCGAATGGAGGGTACGGCAGATGAACGCTCGCACGACACAGGCGGCAGAAGCTGTGAAAGCGGACTTGATTTGCGATTGAGCGCGGAAAGCCGGGCAAAAAGCTGTTGGAGCTTTTGTCAGGAGGAGCTTTTTAGGGGCAGGGAAAAGCTATATGATTAAGGGGCTACAGGTAGAGAAAAGGGGCGAAAACAAGCCCTGCGGACGGCTGAAATGTGTTTTGGTGACAGGGAATACAAAACCCCTGCCTGCCTCGGGAAAGAGACTGCGGCAAAATCCGGACGGTCAAGGGTTTAAGCGTGGAGCTTTTTTCGCACCGTGCGCGGAAAAATTCGACTCGTCCCTTGACGGTCCGGATAGATGGAGCGGATGAGATATATTCTGCCTGCGAGACGAGAAAGCGGTGGAAAATTCAAAAAGCTATGCTATACTTAAAAATGGTTAGTCAATAGACAAATCTTGCTAATGTTTGTCAAGAACTTTTTTCTGGAAGTTGCACAGAAAAAAAGGGCGTACTAAATGAACCCACC
>HF985527.1:0-2663 GCA_000432015.1 Clostridium sp. CAG:1024
TACGGCGAAAGACCGGCAGAGGACGGCGCAGCCATGCGGGAGATCTCCGCGGCGCTTTCCCCGCACCTCGTTTGCTTTGAAAACGACGTTGCGGCCGGTTGGGCGGGCGCGTTTGCACTCTCTCCCGGCGTCAGTATCGTCGGCGGCACGGGCGCAATGTCCTATGGCAGAGACGCGAACGGAACTGTGGCGCGCTGCGGCGGCTGGAGCGAGTTCTTTTCCGACGAGGGATCCGGCTATTGGCTGGGCAAGCAGCTGCTTCAGCTGTTTTCGCAGCAAAGCGACCGCCGCCTGCCCCGCACGGCGCTTTACGATCTTGTACGGGAGCACTTGGCGCTGCAAAACGATTTCGATCTGATCTCTCTGGCGGAAAAGCGCTTTATTCCGTCGCGAAAGGAGACGGCGGCATTGCAGTCCATCCTCTTGGAGGCTGCGCGCATGGGCGACCCCTTTGCGCTTGCAAGCTATGATGAAGCAGCGAAGAACCTTGCCGGCATCCTCTGCGGCTCCATAAATAAGCTGCGATTTCCCGAAAAGACCGTTCCCGCTTCCTATGTAGGCGGACTGTTTGAAATTTCGGATCTCATCCGCGATCCCGTCCGCCGCTATGCAGAGGCGCAGCTCGCCCCGCAATCGCTGTCCTTTGCGCCGCCGCTGCTCTCTCCCTGTGAGGGGGCGATACTTCTTGCCGCAGAAACGTTTGCCCCTGCGGCGCTGCCCGCACTGCGCAGCCGGCTTCTGTCCTAAAAAGGCAACGCGTCTGCCTTTCCGGAAAAAACATAACGACCCTGTCCGGGGGCTGGCGGAAGGCATGCCCTGTCTGCGTCAAAAAACGGACGGTTCACATGTGAATCGTCCGTTTTGCCGCCTTTCGATGCCCGCTCATGTCTCGGTTTGCGCACGCCTTCCTTTTTTCCGAAAGAACCCCCCGCTCCTTCCGGGATCATCGTTCGCCGTTGATCTCGCGATACCGTCCGGGCGTTACGCCCTCGTACTTTTTGAAAACACGGATAAACGTGTTGCAGTTTAAGAATCCGCAGTTCTCCGCGATTTTCTGGATGCTGTCCTGCGTGCTGCCCAACGCGGCCGCCGCCTTCTTTACCCGGTATTGATTGATATAGTCGAGCAGGCCGATCCCCACCGCGTTCTTAAACTTTTTCGACAGATGCGAGGGCGTCAGCGCAAAATGCTCTGCAATCATGGGAATGTCAAGATTCGCATCCGCATATTTCTCTTCAATATAGGCACAGATCCCCGCGGCAAAGCCGTTTTGCGTCCGCTGCTCCCGCGTATAGTCCGTAAGCTTTGCTATGACGCGATCCAGCTCTATTCGGATCTGCGGAATGGAGCGGCAGTTCAGCAGCGCTTTGATCGCTGAAACGCTCTGCTCAATGTCGTCCACCGTGGTCAGGTTCAATTCATAAATGATGCGCATGATCGTACTGGTCAGGTTGAACATGAAGCACTGCGCGATCTCGCGCGGCACGGCGCACTGCTCAAAATTGACCCGGAACAATTCGTCCAGCACCTTTTCCGCCTGCGCACAGTCGCCCGATTTGATCGCATTGGTCAGCTGCATTTCCACCTGGAGCGGGTAATAGTAGTAGTAGAACCCGTCCTCATCCGCCATGCCGAACGCGACGTCCCGATGATGGTTCAGTCCCGTCCTGTTCATCACGATGCAGTATTCCGCAGCCATATACGCGTCGAGATATGCCTGCGGCAGCCCGGCCACGCCCTGTACATATCCGCTCGAAGCCACAATCAGATCCTGCACGCCCAGCGTCTCCAGCGCCGCAAGGCTGCGCTCCGCCGCGGCGTATGCCCTTCTGCAGGCAACCTCTTCCGGCGTATCCTTTGCAAAGCTCACAAGATAGACCTGCATTCCGGCCATGTCCAGACAAAAGCCGCAATCGCCCGCATCCGTATTCCGCTCCAGCGTCTCACGGATCCATCGTTTCTGCTTTTGCGCTGTCTCTTTTCCCGGCCGCGTATCCGCCGCGGAAGCGCCCTGGCGGCACACCGCCATCACGAGGAACCGCTCGGACGGAAACGGCACATCATAGAGCCGGATGCCCTCGCGGGCGGTCATGTTCTCCGGCAGTTCGTTCTTGAGCAGCCGCGTCAAAAACAGACGCCGCAGGTTTTCCATTTGAGATGAAAGCCGCGCCTCCAGCGCCTGCCGTTCAGCAGACAGCCCCTGTGTCGCCTTCTTCAGGAAAAAGAACTCGTTTTCTTTGCGCGCATACGCCTGTCCCGATTCGCTTGCCATGATGCTGACCAGATCTTTCAGCGGCAAATAGTTCCGTCTGCTGAAATATACGGCAAACGCCGCGCCGACCGTGATCGCTGCAATCGTTGTAAACCAAAGCAGCTGCTGCGTCCGGCGGAATTCTTTCAGGATGAGACTGTCCGGAATGAGCATGACGTACTTCCAGCCGAAATGACCCGCATTTGCCTGCATGACCGTATAGCTCTCGCCCTTCAGCCGGACGGAAAACTGCGGCGGCTGCTCGGAAAGCGCCGCATAGCCGAGCGTCTCCGGCAGCGTCCGCGCAGAAGAGGCGGCCACGAGCTCATCCCTGTCGTTCACGATATACAACGGCCGCTCGAACAGGTCTTTCCGTATGTCCAGATTCAGGATCAGCGACGATCGGTTCAGC
>HF985527.1:2705-3888 GCA_000432015.1 Clostridium sp. CAG:1024
GTATCGACTGCCCACGCGCTTTGTCAGCATCTGCACATATCCGAGAACCGTTTTCTCGCCGGAAACACCGCTTCGTGTCCGAAACAGCCACACGTCGCCGTAGTCCTTCACCGAGCGGAGGTCGGCCTCGCCCGCCTCCGTTTCCATGCGGTAGGTCTCCATCAGCGCGTCGAACTGTGCGCCGCGCAGGACCGCTCCGCTCGACACGGCAATATCGCTGTTTCTCGGAATGATATAGATCTGTTCGATAAGGCTGTTCGCGCTTTGATAGCTGCGCAGGTCGATCATGATCCGATTGAACTCGTCCGCCGGGTACTCCATCTGCGAAAGATCCGATAAGAACCGCCCAATGCTGGAATTTGTCCGGATCTGTCTTGCGATCCTCTGGATATCGTCCAGCCGCGCATCGATGCTGTTTTGCGCCTGATACAGAAGCGACGCCGTGGAGCCATAGGCTTCTTCCTTCAAAAGATTCGCCATTTGCACCGTGGAGATGAGATTGATCGCAAGCGGCACTGCAAGGATCAGCACATAGGAGATCACCCATGCAACAATGACGCTGCCGCGCCCCATACGTTTTTTCATTGTACCGTCCTCCTCGCCGTCCGTTGTTCCCTTCCAGTCCGGCCGCTGCGCCTGTTCCGCGGCAAAGCACGGCCTCTGGGTCTGCGGTGTGTTGCAGACTGCCGGTCCCATGCATCAAATTGTTGCAGCAAATACGCATTGTCCAAAGAACACAAGGAAAGCGCTTTCCAACCGGTTCCGAAGTGTCGCATACAGAAGAGACTATTCCTGCGGCGGCAAAATAACGCGCCGCCTTTCCATGATCTCCATCCGATCTTTCATTCTATTATTGCATTCCAAAAAATCCTTGTCAATCCGGGCGGGGAAATTGAAGATACGGTCAGAAATTGCACATGGACTTTTCCCGAACCGCATTCTATAATGCGAGAAGAGAGGCTGTTCTCCTTTCTCTTCGCATGGGTTTTATCTGACTGCACAGGTATGGAGTTATGTATCAGGGCGTCATTTTCGACATCAAAGAATTTTCCGTACACGACGGTCCCGGCGTTCGCCAGACCGTGTTTTTCAAGGGCTGCCCGCTGCGCTGCAACTGGTGTCACAATCCGGAGGGGCTCTCCATGCAGCCCCAGCTGCTTGTACGCCGGAGCGCCTGCATCCG
>HF985527.1:3893-5186 GCA_000432015.1 Clostridium sp. CAG:1024
GAGCGCCGCCACCCGCGGCGGCGCCTGCGCCTCCGTCTGCCGATCCGCCGTCTGCACGGCCTGCGGTCGCTGCATCCCCGTCTGTCCGGTGCGCGCGCGCTCGCTCTGCGGAGAAACGCTCTTTTCCGATGCGCTCGCATCCAAGCTGCTTCGCAACACGGCGCTCTATGCGCAGATGGGCGGCGGCGTAACGTTTTCGGGCGGAGAGCCGCTCATGCAGCCGGACTTTCTGCTCGAGACCGCGTCTGCGCTGCACGGCGTTCATTTGACGATCGAAACCGCAGGCTTTGCCGAGCGGAACGTTTTTCTTTCCGCCGTGAAAGCCGTCGATACTGTCATGATGGATCTCAAGCTGATCGACAGTGCGCTGCACAGGCGCTTTACAGGCCGTGACAACGCCTGTATACTGGACAATCTCGAACAGCTCTGCGCAGGAAGCAAGCCGTTTCTCATTCGCATCCCGCTCATCCCGGGCGTAACGGATACGGAAGAAAACCTGTCCGCAGCGGCAAAGCTCCTGCGCGGCGCACGCGCGCTCACAGCCGTCGAGCTGCTTCCCTACAACCGGATGGCGGGCGCAAAATACGATTGGCTGGGCGCGGCCTACGCTCCCATGTTCGACCCGGAACAGCCCGTGCAGTTTCGTCACGACCTGTTTCAAAATTACGGAATTGAAAGCAGAGGCAGATAACCATGACCGATCGCATTCAAAAAATGCGCCGTTTCTTTGTGGAAGAAAAACGTCACCACGCACTGCGGCAGCCTGCGCGTGAAGCGGAACCTCTGTGCGAATCCTTTGCGCGCAGCGGCATGCCTCCGCTTGCGCGGGCGCAGCGCCGCGTTCATGCGATCATCGACAATGAATCACCGGTCGTATTTCCGGATGAACGCATCGTTCTGATGCGCACGGTGCAGGAAACGCCGTGCCTGTTCACGGAAGCGGAATACCAGGCGCTTCGTGCCGCACACTGGATACACGAATCCGGAGACTTCAACAATTTCTGTCCCGATTACGGCGCGGTGCTTGCAAAGGGCTTTTCCGGCCTTCGGCGGGAGCTGGACGCATCCCGTTCGGCGCACGCCCAAGACGCGGAGGCGCTCGCTTTTTTGGACGCCATGCAGGATATGATGGACTGTCTGTCGTCGCTTGCGTCGCGCTACCGTGAGGCCGCGCTCGCCGTCGGAAACACGACGGCCGCCGCCGTTCTTGCCCGTGTTCCCGAACAGCCGGCAGAAACGCTTCTCGAAGCGCTCCAGTTCCTCCGCCTTTTGAACTACGGTCTCTGGTGCGCA
>HF985527.1:5212-6708 GCA_000432015.1 Clostridium sp. CAG:1024
ACCAGTGCGCGCTCGGCAGGCTGGATCAGACGCTGTACCCCTACTATCGGCACGACCTGGACGCGGCGCTTTGTACGGACGAGGAAGCGCTCGAACTCATCGAAGAGTTCTTCCTTTCCCTAAACCGCGACAGCGACCTGTACGACGGCGTTCAGCAGGGCGACAACGGACAGAGCCTCGTTCTCGGCGGACGCGATCAAAACGGGGACGACGCTTACAACGCACTCTCCGCCTTGATGCTGCAAGCCTGTCTTGAGCTGAAGCTCATCGATCCGAAACTCAATCTGCGCGTGGATGCAAATACGCCTCCTTCCTGCTTTGAAAAAGCAACCGAGTTGACGCGGGAGGGGCTCGGCTTTCCCCAATACCTCAACGACGACGTTCTCATTCCCGCGTTATTGCGTTGGGGATATGCGCCGGAGGACGCTTACCGATATGCGGTCGCCGCCTGCTGGGAGCCCATCATTCCGGGATGCGGTACGGACGTCGTCAACGCGGACGGGCTGAACTTCCCGAACGCCGTCCTCTCCGTCTTGAATCGAACGGACGATTCGCCCGGCTCTTATCCCAAATTTCTCACTGCGGTCTGCGGGCAGGTGCGCGCGGACGCCCGCGCCATTTGCGAACGGCTCACCGATCTGTATGTGTTCCCCGCGCCCATGGCCTCCTTTATGATGGACGGCTGTATCGAGAACGCGCGCGACGCTGCACAGGGCTGCAAATACAACAATACCGGCATTCACGGCGTCGGCATCTCGACGGCGGCGGACTCCCTGGCTGCCGTGCGCACGTTCGTCTACGGATCGGGCGAGCTGACCCTGTCTGCGCTTCGCAGCGCGCTCCAAAATGATTTTCGCGATCTGCCGCTGCTGCAAAACCGTCTCCGCTGCGATGCGCCGAAAATGGGCTGTGACGACGATGAAACGGACGCGGCGGCTACTGCTCTGCTCGACGCCTTTGCGGATGCGCTGGAACCGCTTCGGAACGCGCAGGGCGGCTGTTTCCGCGCAGGTACGGGTACCGCCATGTACTATCTATGGTTCGGCCGCGCGGTCCCCGCGACGCCGGACGGGCGCAATGCGGGCGATCCGCTCCCCGCAAACGATTCCCCGAGTCTGTTTGCCCGCGTCAAAGGCCCGGTGTCGGTCATAAAGTCCTTTACAAAGCAGCATCTTGTCCGCGTTGCAAACGGAGGGCCGCTCACGCTCGAACTGCACAATTCCGTCTTTCGCTCTGCGGACAGCATTGAAAAAGTCGCCGCGCTCGTCCGGCTGTTCATCCTTCGCGGCGGACATCAGCTCCAGCTCAACGCCGTGAACCGCGACGACCTTCTTGCCGCGCAGAAGAGCCCGGACGCCTACCGAAATCTGATCGTTCGCGTCTGGGGCTGGAGCGGCTATTTTGTCGAGCTCGATAAGGCGTTCCAAGATCAGATCATTCAGCGTGCCGAGCTGGTAATATAACGCCGGCGCGCGGTTCCCCCCTGCAAACGAAAA
>HF985527.1:6739-16184 GCA_000432015.1 Clostridium sp. CAG:1024
CACAAAGCCGTCGGCTGTCGTTGTCCTCATTCTCCGTACAGGCGTTCCACCATCGTGAGCAGCTCCGCCTTTGTGACCCCGAGCGCCTTGTAGCGGGCGAGATCTTTTTTCAGCTGTTCCTCGGCAAGCTCCGTGCGGCGGCCGCCGCGATCGCCCGCCGCGATCGGCGCGACAAAGCTGCCTCTGCCCGTGACCGCATAGAGCAGGCCCTGCCGTTCCAGCAGTTCATACGCCTTCTTGACTGTGATAACGCTCACGCGAAGCTCCGCCGCCATCGTGCGGATCGGCGGCAGGCAGGCGTCACTTTCCAGGCTTCCGTCCAAAATAGCGGCGCGAATGCGCTCCGCGATCTGCTGGTAGATCGGCGTATCGGACGTCGTTCTGAGATCGATCGTCAGACCGTTCACAGGTCTACCCTTTCAAACAGCGCCTCGCTCCTGCGCAGGGCAAGCAGGTTCAGCCCCGCAAAGACGGCAAGACCCGCGATCAGTATCGCAACGCGAATGCCGCGCGACGCGGGATCGAACGTATCGAGCGCAGCGTTCCACGCGGGAATGATCTGCACAAGTCCCTCCGCAAGCGCGATATAGAGCAGCATCGCAAGCCCCGCGGGAAGCAGCGCTTTGCCGGGCTTGTCGGGATCGCGGTAGAAGCGAGTGAAATACAGCGCGTTATAAACGGCATACATGCCGAACACAAATCCGTAAAACGCGGCGTTCGGCTCAATGCCCGCCGTATTGCAGCCGTTTGGGTTGATGCGCACGCCGAGGACGGCGATGGGGATGGATACCAGGATCTGCGCAAGCTCCATCAGCACCACAAAGAGCATTCGCGCCCGGACAACGTCCCGTTTGCACACCGGAAGCTGCACGGAAAAGCTGAGGTCGTTGTTCTCCCTTCCGTAGAGGAATACGAAAAACACGGCCAGTCCCGTATAGAGAAACGCGACATAGTACGGGTAACTCGGAATGAGGAGCATGAGCTCGAACAGCAGGTAGATCAGCACCGTCGGGTGTTTTGCGAGCTTCCATTCCTTATAGAGCAATGCGTTCATCTGCCGGCACCTCCCCGTCAAAGTAGATCATGATCGATTCGAGATCCGCGGGCGCGATCTCAAGTCCCACCATTGCCGCTGCATCCTCCGCTTTTGCAAGCGCCGTGAAGCCAAAGGCGTTTTTGCGCGCGCCGATAAATTTTTGAACGAGCGGTTCCGTAAGCTGCGCCCGCGTGCCGCGCACAAGGCGGTATTCCGACTTGAACGAGTCGAGATCCGTGCTCGCCGCAATGCGGCCGCCGCGGATATAGGTGATATAATCCGCGCACTTTTCGAGGTCGGATGTGATATGCGTTGAAAACAGTATGCTGTGCTCTCCGTCCTCCACGATGTGCTGCAGCAATTCGATCAGCTCTTCCCGCGAAACGGGATCGAGCCCGCTCGTCGGCTCATCAAGCAGCAGCAGCTTTGCGTTGTGCGACAACGCAAGCGCCAGCGAAAACTTCACCTTCATCCCCTGCGACAGCTCGCGGACACGCTTCTTCTCATCGAGCTGGAATCTTTGGAGCAGCGCGCGGTACTGCGTCTCGTCCCACGCCTCATAAAACCGCCGCGTCACGCGCGCGATGTCCAAAAGCCTTGCCCGCGGATAGTAATCCACGCCGCCGAAAGCGACGCCGAGCTTCTGCTTTGCCAAATGCTCATCTTCGCGGTATTCCGTCCCACCGATCCGAACGCTTCCGGCGTCCGCATGCACCAGCCCCAGCATGGATTTCAGCGTCGTGGTCTTGCCCGCGCCGTTGCGACCGATAAATCCCATGATATAGCCCGTCTCCAGCCGGAAGGATACGCTGTCCAGCGTAAAGCCCGGATAGCGCTTTGTCAGTCCCTCCACTTCCAGCAATGCCATGGTCATCCCTCCCTTGTCTGCAAATTGTGTATATCGTATATGCACAATATATCACCCAATATACCGTCTGTCAAGCGGCTTTACGAAAAAGGCGACGGATGCTATACTGAGAAAAACATGTGTTCGAAAGGATGCGGTATGAAAGAGAAAAGAGCGGCTCTTCGGACAAAGCGGCTCCGCATCACCGCCATGACGGACGCGGAGCTGGCGCAAAAGATCGCCTCGGAGACAGACGAACATCTGCGGTCGGCCTATGCGGAAATGCTTGCGCTTTCGCAGGCGGAGCCGGCGGAACGTCTCTTTGCGACGGCTTGGCGGATCGAACGGCGCGATACGGGCGAGACGATCGGCGACCTCTGCTTCAAGGGCAAGCCGAACGAGTGCGGCGAGGTCGAGATCGGCTATGGCGTCGCGCCCGCGTTTCAGGGGCAGGGCTATGCTTCGGAGGCCGTGCAGGCTGCGCTGAACTGGGCGTTTTCGGATAATCGGGTATACTATGTGCTCGCGGACACGGAGCCGGGCAACGCCGCTTCCAAGCGTGTGCTTGAAAAACTGAAATTCTCCCCCGCGGGCGAGCGGAACGGGCTTTCACTCTATGAAAAAGAGAAAGCGCCGATGTCCTATCTGTCGATCGGACTGTGCCTCGGCATTGCGCTCGGCACGTGCTTCGGCATCTCGTTTCAAAGCACCTCGACAGGGCTCTGCATCGGCATGGGCTTCGGCCTGTGCTTCGGCAGCGCGCTTGACGCATCCGACAAGAAAAAACGCGCCGAACTGAAAAAACGCCGCGAGCAGCGAAACGCAGCAGACGTCGATGTAAACGCTTAGGCCCTTCCCCTTCAGAAAAACAGGGCAGGGATCACGTCCCATACATGCCTTTCGTTCATGATCCGCATACATCGTACAAAAATTAACGGGCGGTCCCCATACGAACCGTCCGTTATTTATTGCGCGCCGGCGTCAGCCGTTCATGCTTTCCCCCAGCCCGTACAGCGTCTCCGCGTTGCGATACAATACCTGTTCGCGCTCCGTCTCGGTGAGCGGCAACCGGAAAAACCGCTCCACCTCCTGCACCGGTTCCCACATGGGATAGTCCACGCCGAACAGCACCCGCTCCGCGCCAAAGAGCCGTATAAACCACGCGCCCTCCTCCGGCGTCATTGAGAACAGCGCAGAGGAGCAGTCCACGATGAGCCGTTCCTCCGTATAGAGCGCCTCGGCCGCCTCTTTCCAGATCATCCAACCGCCGAAGTGCGCGCCGATGAACGTGAGTTTCGGGAAGTTTTTCAGCACGCGTTTGACCCGTGCAGGCGCAGTCGCATCCTCGCGGGAATCTCCGAGATGGCACAGGACCGGCAGCCGTCCCTCACAGAGCGCAAACAGCTCAAAAAAGCGCGGATCGTCCACCGCAATATGCAGAAAATCCGGATGCAGCTTTACGCCGAGCAGTCCGAGTGAAAGGATCTCCGCAACGTCCGCCGCGGGATCTTTGCTGTCCGGATGGAGCGTGCCGAGCGCGGACAACCGCTCCGGATGCGCAGCCGCCGCGTCATGCAGAAAATGATTGATCGCGGAGACCTGATGCGGCGTCGTCGCGGCACTCGACACAACATGCCGTGTGATTCCCGCCGCCTCTCCCCTGGCAAGGAGCGTTGCGACGCTGCCGTCCCCCCGCGCCGGATAGACATTGTCGTAAAATGCGCTGATGGCATCCGCTGCATGCTGCGCGATCGCGTCCGGGTATACGTGGCTGTGTATGTCGATGATCTTCATGTTCCCCCCTCCGGCGCCTTCAAAAGAGCCTGCAAAAAAGAATCGGCAAAATAATCGCGGGCAGATAGTTCGCGAGCTTCAGCTTTGTAACGTTCAACATGTTCAGGCCGATACCGATGATGAGCAGCGAGCCGACGCAGCTCATCTCCGCAACGACCGCATCGGACAGAACGGGCGCAAGCGCGGACGCAAGCAGCGCGATCGCGCCCTGATAAACGAACACGGCAAGCGCGGACAGCAGCACCCCCGCGCCGAGCGTCGAGGCCAGGACGCAGGCGGTCACGCCGTCGATGAGCGCCTTTGCAAACAGAATGTCGTGGTTTCCGGAAAGGCCGCTGTTCAGCGCGCCGACGACCGCCATCGCGCCCACGCAGAACAGCAGGCTCGCGCTCACAAAGCCCTCGGCAAGCCGGCTGTCCTCATGCCCTGCATTCAAACGCTTCTCTGCAAACGCGCCGAGCCGCGTCAATCCCGCATCGATATCGATCCAGCTTCCGATCGCCGCGCCCACGACCATCGAGAGCACCGCGACGATCGTTTTCTGTCCGTCCAGCACGCCGTCGATGCCGATGTACGTCACGAGCAGCGCCACGCCGCCCATGATCGCGTCCGAAACGCGCTTTGGCAGCCCGCGCTTGAGCAGCAGCCCCACGCCGCCGCCGATCAGAACGGCAGCGGCATTTACAATGGTTCCGAGCATGGAGTTCTCCTTGATCCTTTTCCAAACAGCAGAGGGAAGGCACGAACGCCCTCCCCCTCCAAGGGACACGCAGGCTTTTTGCGAGTCCCCCGCAAAACGGTTTTCCGTGCGATCCGCTCAGACGCATTTCACGCCGAGCGTGACGGTCTCGCCGTTGATGTTCCATTCCTTGACATAGCCGTCGGGACCGCCCTCGAGCAGCGCGTCGCCCAACACGTCGGACAGAATGCCGTCGCCGTAGTCACGGAAGATCTCCGCGATCCGTTCGCTTCCCGCATAGCCCAGCACGATGTGATCCGCCACCTCAAAGCCCGCCTCCTTGCGCATGGTCTGCACTTTGGAAACGATCTCGCGCGCAAAACCCTCTTCGATCAGCGCGTCGTTCAGGTTCGTGTCGAGCACAACGGTCAGCCCCGCGTCGCTCTCGGACACAAAGCCCGCCTTCTGCTCCGTCGAAACGAGCACGTCCTCCGCGGTGAGACGGATCTCCGTGTCTGCGACCTCCGCCGTATACACGCCGCCGTTCGCCGTGGCCTTGACCACCGCGTCGCCTACGCCCTCGCCCGCAAGGTGCTCGCGGATGGCGGGCAGGATCTTTCCGTAGCGCGGTCCGAGCGTCTTGAGCTGCGGCTTGACGCGATAGGAGATAAAGCCGGACGCGTCCTCGACGAATGCCACTTTCTTGATATTCAGCTCATCCGCGATGATGTCGGAAAACTCCGCAGGCATGGTCTCGCCCTGCACATACATCGCAGCGAGCGGCTGACGGATCTTCATGGACGACGCATTTCTCGCCGCACGGCCGAGCGTTACGATACCGAGCACGCGCGCCATGTTCTCTTCGAGCGCGGGATCGATACGGCGCGTATCCGCCGCGGGGAACGACGTCAGATGCACGGACAGCGGCGCATCCTTATCCACGGTGCGCACGATGTTCTGATAGATCTGCTCCGCCATGAACGGTGTGAACGGTGCGGACAGCCGCGCCATCGTCTCGAGCACGGTGTAGAGCGTCATATACGCCGCGACCTTATCCGGCGTTTCCTCGCCGCCCCAATAACGCTCGCGGCAACGGCGGACATACCAGTTGGACAGTTCGTCCACAAAATCCTGCATGGCGCGCGCGGATTCCGTGATACGGAAGGCGGCAAGGTTTTCGTCCACGGTCTTGACAAGCGTATTCAGCCGCGAGAGTACCCACGCGTCCATCTCGGAGAGCTTGCAGTCCTCAAGACGATATTTCGTCGGATCGAACTTGTCAATATCCGCATACAGCACATAGAACGCATAGGTATTCCACAGCGTGCCCATGAACTTGCGCTGCATTTCGGAGACCGCGTCGCCGGAGAAGCGGCAGGGCAGCCACGGCATGCTCGACGCATAGAAATACCAGCGCACCGCGTCCGCGCCCTGCTTATCGAGCACATCCCACGGGCTCACGACGTTGCCGAGGTGCTTGGACATTTTCCGGCCTTCCATATCCTGCACATGGCCCATGACCACGCAGTTTTTGAACGCCGGCTCATCGAACAGACAGGTCGAGATCGCAAGCAGGGTATAGAACCAGCCGCGCGTTTGGTCGATGGCCTCGGAGATGAAGTTCGCCGGGTAGCGCTTCTCGAACACGTCCTGATTCTCGAAAGGATAGTGCCACTGTGCAAAGGGCATGGAGCCGGAATCGAACCAGCAGTCGATAACGACGGGTTCGCGCTTCATGATCTTTCCGCACGCGGGGCAGACGACCTCGACCTGATCGATGTAGGGCTTGTGCAGCTCGATATCGTCCGGGCAGTTGCGGCTCATCTGCTTCAGCTCCGCGATGCTGCCGATCACATGCTCATGGCCGCATTCACAGGTCCAGACCGGAAGCGGCGTTCCCCAATAGCGCTCGCGGGAGAGGCCCCAGTCGATGACGCCCTCGAGGAAGTTGCCCATGCGTCCGTCCTTGATGTTGTCGGGATACCAGTTGATCCGCTGATTGAACTCGATGAGCTTGTCGCGCACGGCGGTCATCTTGATGAACCACGTCTCACGGGCATAGTAGATGAGCGGCGTATCGCAGCGCCAGCAGTAGGGATAGCTGTGTGTGAACACGGGCGCCGCAAAAAGCAGCCCTTTTTCCTTCAGCGCTTCGAGCACGAGCGGGTCCGCATCCTTGACAAAGGTGCCGTCCCACGGCGTGCCGCCGCACATCCTGCCGCGGGTATCGACGAGCTGGATGAAGGGGAGCTTATTCTCGCGGCAGACGCGCGCGTCGTCCTCACCGAATGCGGGTGCGTTGTGGACGATGCCCGTACCGTCGGTGGTGGTCACATAGTCGTCCGCGATAACGTAGAACGCCTTCTTGCCCTTGACCGCCTTCTCGGTGCAGTCGAACAGCGGCTCATAGCTGCGGCCCACGAGCGCGCTGCCCGGAAACACATCGACGATCTCCGCCTCTTCGCCGAGCACGTTCGGCACAAGATCCTTCGCCAGGATGAAGATCTCGCCGTCCTTCTTTGCACGGCAATAATCCACATTCGCGTTTACGCAGAGGCAGACGTTCGAGGGCAGCGTCCAGGGCGTCGTCGTCCACGCCAGATAGCTCGCGTCCTCATCCGTGCAGCGGAAGCGGCAGGTCGCGGAGGTCTCGGTGACGTCCTTATAGCCCTGTGCGACCTCATGACTGGACAGCGCCGTGCCGCAGCGCGGGCAGTAGGGGACGATCTTGTGTCCCTTATAGAGCAGGCCCTTTTCCCAGATCTTCTTCAGCGCCCACCATTCGGACTCGATGTAGTTGTTGTCATAGGTAATATAGGGATCCTTCATGTCCGCCCAGAAGGCGACGCGGTCGGACATCTGCTCCCACTCGGTCTTATACTTCCAGACCGATTTTTTGCACTCCTTGATGAACGGCTCCACGCCGTAAGCCTCGATCTGCTCTTTTCCGTCCAGGCCGAGCATCTTTTCGACCTCCAGCTCAACGGGCAGGCCGTGGGTGTCCCAGCCGGCCTTGCGCAGAACGTCGTAGCCCTTCATGGTCTTGTACCGCGGGATGAGATCCTTGATGGCGCGCGTCTCGACGTGGCCGATGTGCGGGCGGCCGTTCGCGGTCGGCGGACCGTCGAAGAAGGTATAGGTCTCCTGTCCCTTTCGCAGCTCTACGCTCTTTTCAAAGACCTCGTTCTCCTTCCAGAACTCGAGGATCTCCTTCTCGCGCGGAACAAAATTCATGTCCGTTGTGACTTTTTTGTACATTGTGCTTCCTCCATGCGCATTCGTTCGTTCTTGAAACTCCGGCTGCGGCGCGTTCACGCCGATAAAAAACGGCTCCTCGTCCTTGCGGGACGAAAAGCCGACGCTTTCCGCGGTACCACCCGGTGTTGACGGGTCTGCATCGCAAGCCCGTCCGCTCTGGTCTCCCTGTAACGTGAGAAACACGTCGTCCGTTACCGGCAGCGCCGCTGTGTTCACGGACGCGCTCGCGGGTGATGTTCGGTGAATGCACGGCCGCCGCCTTGCACCGGATGCGGCTCGCTCCTGACCTGCGTTTTCCCTACTCGTCCCGTTCAACGCTTTACCCCGATAGTATACCCGCCAAACGGCATTTTGTAAAGGCCGCGCGAAAATTTTGGCTGTTTTTCTCCCTCTGCGTCAGCCATCCTCATGCGCCGCTGCCGCCGCATAGTAGCCCGTCGTGCGGCTGCGATAGAGCATGAGCAGTCCGCGGACGCACAGCTCGACGGCCATGGCAATCCACATGCCGTGCAGTCCGAGCGGCGGCGTGAGCAGCAGTGCAAGGCCGATGCGTATGACCCAAATGCTTCCGAGGTTCATGAGACTCGGCACCAGCGTGTCGCCCGCGCCGCGCAGCGCGCCTGCGCCAACGATGGAAACGCCGAACAGCGGCTCGACAAGCAGTACAATGCGGAGTACCTCTGCGGCGAGTTTCCGCACGGCGGGATCGGGTGTGAGTATGCGGAACACGAGCGGGCAGATAGCGCACATGACAAGCGCCGCGCCGCCCATGATCGCCGCGCCCATCGCCGTACAGATCCTGCCGTAGCGCCGCGCCGTCTCCTCATCCCCTGCGCCGACGCTCAGGCCGACAAGGGTGGTAGCAGCCGTGCCGATGCCGTAGCCCGGCATGTAGCACAGGCTCTCCGCGGTCACTGCAAAGGAATTGGCGGCGATCGCGACAGCGCCGAGCGGCGCGATGATTGCGGTCGAAACGACCATGGCACCGTTCATGGCGATCTCCTGGATCGCAAGCGGCGTGCCGAGACGGATCGCACGTTTGATGATCTTCGGGTCAAACGCGCAGCGCTCCCTTCGCAGATGCAGCGCGGGACTCGCCACGCAGCAGCGCCAGAGCATCAAAAGCGCGATGGCCGCGCAGGCAAGCGCCGTACCGATGCCCGCGCCGAGCACGCCGAAGCGCGGAATGAACAGGGCGTTGAATACGACGTCCAGCGCGCACATGACGCTGTTCAGGATGCTTGGCGTGAGAATATCGCCGCTGCACTGCAAAAAAGAAGCGGCAAGCGAATTGAGCTGCAAAAACGGGACCATGAGCGCAAACACGAGAAAATAGTCGGAGGCGTCGCCGCGGATGGCTTCCTCCCCGCCGAGCCAGACGGGAAGCGGGCGGCTGATCGCTATGCCCGCGAGACACAGCACGGCCGACAGCAAAAGCGCGGCGATCAGTCCGTGACGAACGACGTGCCTTGCATCTTCTTCGCTGCCGCCGCCGATATGATGCGCGACCTGCACCGAAAAGCCTGCGGACAGGGCATAGGTAACGCCGCTGAACAGCCATGTGCTCGTGGCGACAAGGCCGATCGACGCGGTCGCATTCGCGCCCAACGCGCCCACCATGGCAGAGTCGATGTACTGCATCAAGATGGATGTGATCTGCGTGAGAATGGCGGGCAGGCTCAGGCGCCACACCTGCCGAATATACGGTTTCAGCTCCGCAATACGATACTTCATTCTAGGGATTGTACTAAATTTCGTCCGGAAAGTCCAGCAGCGATGTGCAATTATCCCTGTTTTTCACACAATTGCACCCCAAAAATCCCCCTTGAAC
>HF985527.1:16230-17443 GCA_000432015.1 Clostridium sp. CAG:1024
TCAGAAAAAGGAAGCGATCGCATACATACGATTTTCTTCTTTTGCTTTCTTTCTGTGTGCATGCTGCACAAAACGGACGGCCCGTATGGGAACCGTCCGTTCTTCCGTGCGATGCGCAGGATGCGCCGTCTCTGCCGAAATCTCCGCCTGCCGCAGTGTGGCTTCCGTTTCTTTTCTCCGGGTCGGGAGAACGTTTCCGCTTCACCCGATCGGTTCAAAGTCCTCGGCGCCGTGATTGCAGAGCGGGCAGACGAAATCAGCCGGCAGCGTCTCGCCCTCGTATACATAACCGCAGACCTTGCACACCCAGCCCTTCTTCTGTGCGTCGGCCTTGGGCGGCTTCGGCTTGATGCGGTCAAAATAGTACGCATATGTCGCGGACGGCGCATCGGACAGCACCCGCGCCTCCGTGACCTCCGCAATAAACTGCGTATGCGTGTCCAGCTCGTTCTCCGCGATCACGCGGCAGGACAGGAAGGCGTTTGCGCCCGCCGTCAGATACAGCAGTCCGTTTTCACTGCGCGCAACGGCCGTATACCCGTCAAACTTATCAACGTCGCGCCCGCTTTGGAACCCAAACCGCTGGAACAGGGAAAACGGCGCTTCCTCCGTCAGCACGGACAGATTGAATTCGCCCGTCTCCTTGATGATGTCGTGCGTGTGGTTCGCCCGGAGCACCGTAATGGAGACGCGCTTCACCTTCTCCGTGAGCTGCACGGCGGTATTGATGATGCAGGCATTGTCGCGTTCGCCGCTCCTTGCCGAGAGCGCGAACAGGCCGTAGCTCAGCTTGTACAGCGCGTTGCGATCCACACAGTCCGCACATACGGGCCGCTCCGCAGGGACCAGCTCCGATGCGATCGCCTGCGCCAGCTCGTTAATCCGCTGCCGTCCCTCATCCGTCAGGCGCGAAAGGATCCGAACGCGCGGCTCGAGAATCGACATATCCTTCATGCCGGCGAGCGTTTTTTCCATGAGACTTCCCGCGACCGGCGCCCACGAGCCGTTCTCGATCAATCCGACCCTGCGCGAACGCAGCCCATGCGCCGCAAGATCCGCAAGGAAGGTCTCCATATTGCAGAAGATGCCCGCGTTATATGTTGTGGACGCGAGCACGATGTGGCTCACACGGAAGCACTCCGCCACAAGATACGACGGATGCGTCTTGGACACGTCATACATGCGGATGCCGCGCACCCCGCGCTCCGCGAGC
>HF985527.1:17536-20321 GCA_000432015.1 Clostridium sp. CAG:1024
CTCCTCCGGCTCGTAGCGGCTCCACAGATCGTACTTTTCGATAAAGCGCCCGAAATCGCGCCGCCAGACAGGCCCATGCAGCGGGCAGATCCGCTCGATGGGCAGCGCCGCCGCCTTTTTCAGAAGCGCCTGCACCTGCGTGCCGTACTTGCCAACGATGTTCGTATAGTAGCGCCGCGCCTCGTCCATCCAGCGCTCGGAGAACGGCAGCTCGTCCGCATAGAGATTGCCCGAAAGCGCGCCGAAGGTGCCGAACGCATCCGCGGAGAACAGCGTGCCGTCCGTCGTGTCAAACGTGACCATCGCCTCGGGCCAATGCACCATGGGCGCCATGGCAAAGGCCAGCGTATGCCTGCCCGTAACGAGGGTGTCGCCCTCCTGCACGGTCAGGCGCTGCGCCTCTGGAACAAGCCCCGGAAAATACTGTGTGAGCATGGCGTGCGTCTTTTTGTTGCCCACGACGCGCACGCCGGGATAGCGCAGCAGCAGCTCCCCGATGCTGGCGCAGTGATCCGGCTCCATGTGATTCACGATGAGATAGTCGAGCGAGCGTCCATCGAGCCCGGCGGCAAGGCTCTCAAAAAAGTCCTCGCTCACGGAACGGTCGACCGTATCGAGCAGTACGGTCTGCTCATCCAGCAGCAGATAGGCATTATAGGAAACGCCGTTCTCCAGCGGAAACACGTTCTCAAACAGTCCAATCCTGCGGTCGGATGCGCCAAGGTAGAGAAGGTCCTTCGTGAGATACCGGTTTGCAAGCATTGCGATTTCCTCCGTTCCAAATCTTTACAACTCTATCTTACCTTGCATCGTGCGAATTCTCCGTTGGATTAACAACAGTTTTCGAAAAATTTACAAGGCCTTGTCTCCACATTCGGCGCAGCCGTGAAAAACCGTCCACTTTTTCCGCAAAAGCGGGAGCGATTCCTGTGATCGCGCGCAAAAGACGGGCTATGGCCAGGGCTCCGTCCTCCTTTTTCGTCGTCTCCGACGCACCGCGTCCTGCACGAGCGCCGATCGACTGCCCGGAAGGAACGGCCATACGGCGACGGACCGCATGCGCCCGCCCAGAAGCGGCTCCGTGCGGCCGTATCGTTTCACAAAAAACGGACCGCCCGCGCGGACAATCCGTTTTGCGCAGCCTCCAGCGAAAAGGACGGCGCTTCGCGGTTTTATAAAGTCCCCGCGCCACCTTGCTTTTTCGCTCCGACAGGAAACGCGGCGCTCAATAATTGATCTTCCAGACCTCAAAGAAGGATTGCGGGTGCGCGCAGACCGGGCAGACCTTCGGCGCTTCTTCGCCCTCATAGATATGACCGCAGTTGCGGCACTGCCAGTAGGTCTTTCCGTCCTTGCGGAACACACGGTACGCCTCGATGTTCTTCACAAGCGTATTGTAGCGCTCCTCGTGGTGCTTTTCGATCTCTCCGACCGCGCGGAACTGATACGCCAGCTTCTTGAAGCCCTCCTCCTCTGCGGTCTTTGCGAACTCCTCGTACATGTCCGTCCACTCGTAGTGCTCGCCCGCAGCGGCGTCCTTGAGGTTTTCGATCGTTCCGGGCATTGCGTCTCCGTGGAGCGCCTTAAACCACATCTTCGCATGCTCCTTCTCGTTGTTCGCGGTCTCCTCAAAAATCGCCGCGATCTGCTCATAGCCGTCCTTCTTTGCCTGCGATGCATAGTAGGTATACTTGTTCCGTGCCTGAGATTCTCCCGCGAATGCCGCGAGCAGGTTCATTTCCGTCTTGCTTCCCTTGAGTTCCATGGTGTTTTCCCTCCGTATTTAATGATGTTGATTTTGCGCGCCTGCGCTCGGTTCTATCTATTTTTGACATGCCGGGCATCTGCCATGCATGACCGTTTCAAACGTGTCGAGCGTAAATCCCGTCTGCTCCCGCACAGCCGCCGCAAGCTCTGGCAGCTCTGGCGGGATCACGTCGAGAATCGCGCCGCAGCCGCTGCATACGATGTGCGAATGCGGGTGCATTCCGCCGTCGAAACGGCAGGTCCCGTCCGGCAGGATGATCTTGCGAATGCGTCCCGCGTCGGAAAGCTGGTTCAGATTGCGATAGACCGTGCCGAGCGACAGCCGCGGCATGCTCTCCCTGAGCGCGTCGTACACCGTTGCGGCGCTGGGATGCGCATGGCTGTCCGATACATAATCCAATATGCGCTGGCGCTGATATGAATACCGCATGTTCTCTCCTCACGTTCTTATAAACAGTAATCATTCTTGTTACTGTTATTACTATAATCAAAAAATAGTCTCTTGTCAAGCACGAATTTTGTGATATACTGAATTTATAAAGCTTCGGGGCGGGGTGCGATTCCCCACCGGCGGTGACAGTCCGCGAACCGGCTGTGCAAAAGAGTGCGCAGGCGGCCGACCCGGTGAAATTCCGGGACCGACGGTAAGGCCGAATGGGTCGAGTCCGGATGAGAGAAGCGGCAAAGCGTATCCTTGCGCGCGGCCCGTCCCGGAAGAATCATATCGCCGGGCAGGCCGTTTTGTTTTGTCTGTCCGCGCGAAGAAGGAGCGAACGATGGCAGTCAATAAACAGGCGATCGACCGCACGGTGAAGCTGGGGCTTCTTGCGGCGATCTCGATCCTGCTCGTGTATCTCATTCATTTTCCGATCTTTCCGGCGGCAAGCTACCTTGAATATGACATGGCGGATGTGCCGATCCTGATCGGAACGTTTCTATTCGGGCCGCTGTGGGGGCTGCTGCTGACGGCGGTGGTGAGTGTTTTACAGTGGGTGCTGGTCTCGCCCGCGAGCGGCTG
>HF985527.1:20445-20687 GCA_000432015.1 Clostridium sp. CAG:1024
CGTGCGGCATCCTGCAGGTACTGCTCATGGTTCCGCTGAATCTGATCTTTACGGTGCATTTCAACGGCGCGCCGCGGGAGGTCGTGCTCGCCATGCTGCCGACGGTGATCATTCCGTTCAATGCGATCAAGGTTGCGGTGAACGGGCTGCTCACGTTCCTTTTATACAAACGCGCGGGACATGCGCTGAAGCTGCCCATCGTAAAGGGCTGACCCCCGGCTCCCCCTTCTTTTCTTTTTAGA
>HF985528.1:0-2599 GCA_000432015.1 Clostridium sp. CAG:1024
AGGTTCATGCAAAGGATGTTCACATGGCGGACGGCATCGACTTTAACGCCATTGCGCGCGCGACGTCCGGCGCATCCGGCGCAGAGCTTGCAAACATTGTCAACGAAGCGGCGCTGCGCGCGGTCCGCTGCGGCAGAGACACGGTCGAGCAATCCGACCTTGAGGAGAGCGTCGAGGTCGTGATCGCCGGGTACCAAAGAAAGGGCGCGGTCATTTCCGAGCAGGAAAAGCGCATCGTGTCCTACCACGAGATCGGCCACGCGCTCGTCGCCGCAAAGCAGAGCCATTCCGCGCCAGTGCATAAGATCACGATCATTCCGCGCACATCCGGCGCGCTCGGCTATACCATGCAGGTCGAGGAGGACGAGCGCTTCCTGATGAGCCGCGAGGAGGCATTCAACAAGCTCGCAACACTCACGGGCGGACGCGCGGCAGAGGAGCTGATCTTCGGCTCGATCACGACCGGCGCTTCCAACGACATCGAGCAGGCGACCCGCCTTGCGCGCGCCATGATCACGCGCTACGGCATGAGCGAACGCTTCGGCATGGTTGCGCTCGAGACGATCACGAATCAGTATCTCGGCGGCGACGCATCGCTGGCGTGCTCGCCGGAAACCGCGTCGGAGATCGACCGCGAGGTGGTCAAGACGGTCCACGATGCACACGAGAAGGCCCTCGGGATCCTGACCGAGAACCGCGCGGCGCTCGACCGGCTTGCGGCATATCTGCTGGAGAAGGAAACGATCACCGGAGAAGAGTTCATGGCACTGCTCTCCGAGACGGAGAATGCGGAAAAGCACGGCTGAGCATCGAAAGCAAAGACGCCCTTTGATCACGGTAGGATCGTGCTCAGAACGCGTAATGTAGCCTCTTGCACGCGTGTGCTGCACAAAGCGGACGGTTCCAAAATGGATCGTCCGTTTCTTTCGCGCCGCAAGCAGGACGTGCGGGGTAGACATGGAAGCACAGAAATCACACTTTTCCCGTGTTGCAGTCCTTCCGGAAGAGGAAACGTCCAAGGAACAGCGCGCTCCGTTTCGGCAGGCGCCGGAGAGGCGGTTCTTTTCACGCCGGGGTAAAGTGTGGTATACTAAACAAAATTGCAGAACGAGAAAGACGCGGGGACGCATGACGCACCGCACCGCGGAGGAGAGAACTACTATGGATAATCGGCCGATCGGCGTGTTTGATTCCGGCGTGGGCGGGCTGACCGCAATGCGGCAGCTCATCCGCCTGCTGCCGGGAGAGCGGTTCGTGTACTTTGGAGATACGGGGCGCGTTCCCTATGGCGGGCGCTCGACGGAGACCCTCATTCAATACGCGCGGCAGGACGTCGTCTTTCTGAGAAGCTTTGATCCGAAAGCCATTGTTGTGGCCTGCGGAACCGTTTCGACCGTCGCGCTGTCGCTGCTCGCTGAGGAACTTCCGCTTCCGATCCTCGGCGTGGTCGAGCCCGCTGCGCGTGCGGCGGCGGAGCGCACGAAAAACGGGAGGGTCGGCGTGGTCGGAACGAAAGCGACCATTCGAAGCGGCGCATACGAACGCGCGATCCGCGGCCTGACACCCGGCATTGAGATCGTGAGCCGCGCCTGCCCGCTGCTCGTGCCGCTCGTGGAAAACGGACGGGTACGGCCGGGGGACCCGGTCACGGAACAGGTCGTCGCGGAGTATTTTGCGCCGCTGCGCGCAGCCTGCGTTGACACGCTTGTGCTCGGCTGCACGCACTATCCGCTGTTATCGGAGCTGATCGGCGCATACATGGGTGCGGGCGTGCAGCTCATCGATACGGGGCGTGAGTGCGCCTCGGCGCTCATGAAGCTGCTGCAAGCGCAGGACCTGCTCGCAGAGACGGGCGCGCAGGGGGAACAGCGCTATTATGTGAGCGACAGTCCGGAAGATTTTGCGGAGCTTGCAGAGGTATTTTTGGGCCGCGCTGTCGCGGGGCATGTCGAACGCATTGCGATCGAGCGCTATTGACGGATCGGACGGTCAGAAATAAACGGACGGGAGAGTCGGTCTTGCGGGATCGGCGCGATCCCGTCCGTTTCTATTTGAAAGCGGCGGCTTGCAATAATTGACATGCAAAATGCGGCGCGCACAGTCGCATACTATTTGCATGAGTGAAACATTGATCGTATTGTGTATTGAAGCAGCGCTGATCGGGGCCTTGGCGCTCTATCTGCGACGGGAGCGGAAACGCGTACAGGAACCGGCGGCGGAACGGAAACCGAAACAGAGCGCGCTGGAACTGACGCGGCTTGCCGCACTCCGCGCGCGGCACCTGAATGCGCCGCTGTCCGAACTCGCCCGGCCGAAACGCTTTACAGACATCATCGGGCAGCAGGAGGGGATCCGCGCGCTGATGGCGGCGCTGTGCGGGCCGAACCCGCAGCATGTGCTCATCTATGGCCCGCCGGGCGTCGGCAAGACCTGCGCGGCGCGGCTTGTGCTGGAGGAAGCCAAGCAATGCCCGGATTCGCCGTTCACGGAAGAATCCAAGTTTGTCGAGATGGACGCCACCTGCATCCGCTTCGACGAACGGGCGATCGCAGACCCGCTGCTCGGCTCGGTACACGACCTGATCTACCAGGGCGCGGGC
>HF985528.1:2637-5390 GCA_000432015.1 Clostridium sp. CAG:1024
CATCCCACAGCCAAAGCCCGGCGCAGTGACGCGGGCGCACTGCGGGATCCTATTTCTCGACGAGATCGGGGAACTGCACCCGCTCCAGATGAACAAGCTCCTCAAGGTGCTGGAGGATCGCTGCGTACACTTTGAGAGCGCGTATTATGCGCCGGAAAACAGCGCGATCCCGCAGCATATCCATGACATCTTTCAAAACGGTCTGCCTGCGGATTTCCGGCTCGTCGGCGCGACGACGCGGCGGTCCGCGCGACGACGCGGCGGCCCGAGGAACTGCCGCCGGCTCTGCGTTCCCGCTGCGTCGAACTGCACTTTAAGCCCCTGAACCACGGGGAGCTTCGGTCGGTCGCGCGCGGTGCGGCGGAGCGCGCGGGCTATGCGATCGAGGAGACGGCGCTTGAGCAATGCGCGCGTTTTTCGAGCAGCGGCAGAGACGCGGTGAACATCATCCAGCTTGCGGCGGGGCTTGCGCACAACGAAAGCCGCAGGGAGATCACGGAGGCGGACGTGCGCTGGATCGCGAGAAACTGCAACTACACGCCGAGCATCACAAAGCGGCTCTCGGAAAAGCCGCGCGTCGGCGTGATGAATCTGCTCGCAGTCTCCGGCATGGGCGGGTTGTCCATGGAGATCGAGTGTACGCTGAAAAA
This sequence comes from Clostridium sp. CAG:1024, assembly GCA_000432015.1. GTDB lineage: Bacteria > Bacillota > Clostridia > Christensenellales > CAG-138 > CAG-1024. The sequence goes on from HF985528.1 coordinate 3,288, forward strand.
GAGCCGACATCCGGGGCTCGTGCTCAACGGGATCGTGGAGGAGGAGGAGCTGGACGGGCAGAGCCGCAGGCTCCGCCGAAAGAGCACGGCGCGCGGCTCGGTCGAAAACGTGCTTTGCGCGGTCTCCAATCTCTGCGGCGTGGATTTTTCGGAGTATGAGGTGCGCTTCAACATCCCCGGCGGGTATCCGGCAGACGGCCCGTCTGCGGGCGTTGCAATGGCGGTCGCGCTCTACAGCGCACTGAAAATCACGCCGCCGCTGCCGCTGCTTGCCGCAACGGGCGAGGTCTCCATTCACGGAAACGTGCTTCCTGTGGGCGGCGTGCGCGAAAAGATCGAAGCAGCGATCGAGGCGGGTGCAGAGCGCGTCCTGCTGCCGCGCGAGAACTACGACGCGGAATTCGCTGCGTTTCCCTGCGAGATCATTACGGTAGGGAGCGTCGAGGAGGCGATCGGCGCGGCATTTTTCAAGAAAGTGTCACAACAAATACAAGAAATTATCCCTGTACCGGTTTGCACAAACTGACAATATCCAGTATACTGTAGTGCAAAGGAGACACTACATATGGAAACACTGGATCAAACGAAAACCAAACTGCCCATTATCCCGCTGCGCGGACTGACCGTCCTGCCCGGCGAGATCATGCATTGCGATATTGGCAGGAAGAAAACTCTCCTTGCGATGGAGCAAGCCCTCTCGGCGGACGGGCTTGCTTTGCTCTGTATGCAGGAAGACCAAAAACGCGCCGAGATCGACGAGACCGAGCTGTACCGTTTCGGTACGGTCTGTCGCCTCAGACAGGTGTTCCGCATTCGAAATGACGCCGTGCATCTGCTTGTTACGGGCATTGCCCGCGCGCATATCGAGGAGTTTACTGCGGTCGAGCCGTACTTTGAAGCGAAGGTCGCCTATCTCACGGAGACAGAGCCTGACGCCGTTACGCAGGAGACGCTGCGCCGCCGCCTGACCGAGGGGTTCCTGGCATTTACACAGGAAAAAGATCGCCTGACATCCGATCAGCGGGACGCGATCCTGAGCATTTCCGAATTTTCGGCATTTGTGGACGCCGTTGGGCAGCAGTGCGCCACGAAGGTCCTCGACAAGCAGCAGCTTGTGGAAACGGCGGACGCGGAGACGCGTGCGATGCGTGTGCTCGAGATCATCGAGAACGAGCTGGAGATCATGAAAATCGACCACCGTATCGCGGCCAAAATCAAAGAAGCGGCGGATCGCAACCAGAGAGAATTCGTCCTGCGCGAGCAGCTCAAGGCCGTGCAGGAAGAGCTCGGCATCGGCGAAGCGTCCGAAGCGGCAGACTATCGCAGCCGCATGGAGAAGCTGACGCTGCCGGACTATGTGAAGGAAAAGCTGGAAAAGGAGATCGACCGCTTTGACGCCCTGCCGCGCGGATCGCATGAGCAGCCCATGGCGCAGGCGTATATCGAGTGCCTGCTTGAGCTGCCATGGACGGAGCGCACGGAGGACAACCTTGACTTGCAGCACGCACGGAGCATTCTTGACCGCGACCATTACGGCATGAAGAAGGTCAAGGAACGCATCGTCGAAATGCTCGCCGTACAGAAGCTGACGGGCGACCCGCAGGGACAGATTCTCTGTCTCGTCGGCCCGCCGGGCGTCGGCAAGACCACGCTTGCAAATGCGATCGCGGAGGCCATCGCAAAGGCGATCGCGGAGGCCATGGGACGCAGATTTGTCCGCATGAGTCTCGGCGGCGTACACGACGAGGCCGAGATCCGCGGCCACCGCCGCACCTATATCGGCGCGCGGCCAGGCCGCATCATCGAGGCCATGCGGCAGGCAAAGACCGTGAATCCGCTGCTGCTCTTTGACGAGATCGACAAGCTCTCGGATGATATGCGCGGCGATCCCGCATCCGCGATGCTCGAGGTGCTTGACAGCGCGCAGAACAACGCCTTTGTCGATCACTTTGTGGAGATTCCCTACGACCTGTCCCGCTGCCTTCTGATGACCACGGCCAACGACGCCTCAAGCATTCCGAGGCCGCTGCTTGACCGCATGGAGGTCATCGAGGTGCCGAGCTATCTGTTCGATGAAAAGCTCGAGATTGCACGCCGGCACCT
>HF985529.1:0-199 GCA_000432015.1 Clostridium sp. CAG:1024
GTTTTTCTTTGCGCCGCCAAAACTCCAAACAAGAACGCAGATGAGGTTCACAAGCGGGATGGACATCAAAAGCAGGATGCCGAACCAACCGGCGGTGCCGATCGTTGCCCAACGGCTTGCTTTATCCGGCTTAGGGTCGAGCACGCTGTGATACACGGCCGTTGTCGCGGCAGGGGCGGCTTGTTCCGGCGCTGTCTGT
>HF985529.1:284-5436 GCA_000432015.1 Clostridium sp. CAG:1024
TGCCCGCGAGGCTCCCCCGTCCCCGCGACGGAAACGGGGACTGCCGCCGTTTCCAGCGGTTTTCCGCATTCGCTGCAAAACTTCAAGCCTTCCGGCAATTCCGTATGACAAAAAGGACAGATCATTTCGATATTCCTCCGATTTCATTCCGCTTTTTTCGAGTATACCGCAAAACACGTGCAGCCGTCAATCGTTCCCATAGGGGAGCGCGAAACGGTAGAGATATGTCGTTCGCTCGCCCTCCAGATAGCGGTCGTTATCCGGAGGGATCGCCAGCGGTCCGAGCCGTACACCGCAGAGCTTTTCGCAAACGCGCTGCGAGGAACGGTTTTCCGTGTTGACGGCAATCAGCACATAGGGCATTTCGTGCAGCGCAGCAACGCCGAACAGAAGTTTAACGGCCTCGCCGGCATAGGAATGTCCGCGATGGGGCGGATATACGGCGTAGCCGATGTTACCGCCCCAATAGGTGCCTTCGTTGTATCCGATCCGCAGATCCGTAATGCCGACAACGATGTCGTCCGTTTTTCGCCGCATCTCAAAATGGTAGGCCGGAACCCAGCGCTTCACCGGGTCGGCAGCCGCTGTTCGAACGAGCGACAGCCGAATCGTTTCACCCTCTAACGCCAGCATGTCGGCAGGAATGAATCCGCGAAAATCCATGGTTCAGCTGCGGAGCGGCGCACCGCCCAGTTCGAGCGAGCGGATGATCGCATCCATGGCCGAACGGATCTCCTCATCGCATAGCGTGTGATCTTCCGCCCGAAGTGTGAACGTGTAGGCCATGCTTTTTTTGCCGAGAAGCACACCCGCGCCGCTGTATACATCGAACAGATTGACATTTTCGATGATGACCGGCGTGTCCGCACGGAGGATCAGCTCCGTGAGCGCCGCGTTCTCAACATCGCGATCCACGACGACTGCAAGGTCGCGCTGCACAACGGGATAGCGCGGCAGCGGCGAGAACTTTTTCGTGCCGGTCGATTCCTTCAGCAGGGTCGACATGGACAGTTCGGCGGCATACACCGGGCAGCCGATCCCCCACGCGCCTACAACGTCGGGATGCAGCCGACAACGGCGGGATGCAGCTGACCCATTTCGCCGATGACCGCGCCGGACGTTGCAATGAGCCTTGCGGCACGGCCGGGCTGGAAGTACGGACGCTCGGTCGCTTCATAGCGCACGGGCTGCATCGCGCAGGCGGAGAACAGCGTTTCGAGCGAGCCTTTCAGCGTGAAGAAGCTCTCATTATCTCCGAAATACAATACGCCGAGCTTTTTGCGCTCCTCGGGCAGCGTCGGGTTGTTGTCAAAGTGAACGTTGCCTACCTCAAAGAATCGGCCTTGACCGGTGCGGCGGTTCAGATTGCGCGCCGCGGAGTCCAGCATTCCCATGTACAGCGTTGTGCGCATGAGACTTTGGTCCTCGCCGAACGGATTCAGGATTCTGACCGCCTGACGCAGCTCGTCGTTCTGCGGGATGCGGAGTGCATCGAGCGCCGCAGGGCCGGTAAAGTTATAGTTGTACATCTCGTAAGCACCCTCGGACACCATGGTATCCTTTGTTAGATCCTCGAGACGGTATTCCGGTCCGAGGCCGCCGCGGAACGTGTCGCCGCGCATGAGGGTCGGCGCGATGTTGTAGTAGCCGTATACGCGCGCGATCTCCTCTGCAATATCCCAATCCGCCTCAATACCGCTTTCAATATCCGTGCGAAAATGCGGCACCTTTACAAGCAGTTTGTTGATGAGCGGAATGCTGTCGATACCGATGCTCCGCAGCATCTTTGCCATGTCGATCGCCGACAGGTCAAGCGCAAGAAGCTTGTTGACGTGCTCAACGTCGATCTTGACCTCACGCTCCTTTGTGGAAACGGCGCATACGTCGATCGTTTGGCCGACAACTTTGCCTGCGCCGAGATCCTCGACCAGCTCGATGGCGCGGTCGAGCGCCAGCTCTGCGTTGACTGGTTCAACGCCTTTGATAAAGCGTGCGGCCGCATCCGTGGTGTGCCGAAGCACACGCGCCGTGCGGCGGATGTTGCTGCCCTTAAAGACCGCAGCCTCAAAGAGAACGGCTTTCGTGTTCTCGGTAATCTCGGAGTTTTGCCCGCCCATGACGCCTGCAATGCCGACGCCCTTTTCAGGATCCGCAATGAGTAGCATTTCGGGATCGACCGCGCGTTCCTTGTCGTCGAGCGTGGTAACGATCTCCCCCTCATGCGCGTTGCGCACGATAATGTGGCCGTCCTTGACACAGGCAAGGTCAAAGGCATGCATGGGATGTCCGTATTCGACCATGACAAGGTTTGTGATGTCCACGATATTGTTGATCGGCCGCAGACCGACGCTGCGGAGCTTTTTCTGCATCCAGGCGGGGGACGGCTCGATCTTGATGTCCGTAACGACGCGCGCACAGTAGCGCGGGCAAAGCTCGGCATTCTCGACCGTTACGCTCGCATATTCGGCTTCGTCGCCTTCGCCCGCCACAGGCTCGATGATCGGCTCAAGAAACGCTTGACCGAGCGCGGCGGCTGCCTCGCGGCAGATCCCGATGATGGAAGCGCAGTCGGGACGGTTCGGGGTAAGCTCAATATCGAACACAACGCTGTCAAGACCGACGGCCGTTGCAATGTCCTGCCCGAGCGGATGCTCTTCCTGCAAGATCAGAATGCCGTGGACTTCACTGCCCGGATAGTCCGCATCGGCGAGACCGAGCTCCGCTCCGGAGCAGAGCATACCGTAGCTGTCCACGCCGCGCATGTTGACCGGCGCCATGGTCTTGCCGTCCAGCACCGCGCCCACGAGCGCCACTGGTACAAGATCGCCCGCATGAACGTTCTGCGCGCCTGTGACGATCTGGAGCGTCTCTTTGCCCACATCGACTTGACAAATGTTCAGATGATCGGAGTTTTCGTGCTTTTTGATATCGAGCACCTTTCCGACGACCACGCCGGAAACGCCGGGAAGTTCGGGATCGATGGAGGCGATCTCAAAACCGCGCCACATCATTTTCTCGACGAATTCCTCATTGGTGACGTTGTAATCCACATATTCTTTCAGCCATCTCAGCGGAAGCTTCATAATCAGTATCCTCCCTTAGAACTGCTTGAGGAAGCGGGCGTCGTTTTCATACTCAAGACGAATATCGTTGATGCCGTACTTGAGGCTCGCAACACGGTCAACGCCAATGCCGAAGGCCAGCGCTGTCCATTCCTTTGGATCGTAGCCGCAGTTTTCCAGCTCGTGCGGGTTCGTGACGCCGCAGCCCAGGATCTCGATCCAGCCCGTGCCCTTGCAGACACGGCAGCCCTTGCCGCCGCAAATGGTGCAGCTCATGTCCATCTCGGCGGAAGGTTCCGTAAACGGGAAATAGGAGGGGCGCAGACGCGTCTTGACGTCCTCGCCGAATACGGCGTGAATGAACGTGTCGAGCGTTCCCTTCAGATCGCCGAGCGTCAGTCCCTTGTCCACGATGAAGCCCTCGATCTGCATAAAGACAGGCGAATGCGATGCGTCGACCTCATCCACACGGAAAACGCGCCCGGGCATGATGAGGCGGAACGGCGGCTTCATGGTCTTGAGCGCACGGATCTCGCAGGGCGAGGTATGCGTACGAAGCACCACCTTGTCGTTGATATAGAACGTGTCCTGCATATCGCGCGCGGGATGATCCGGCGGCAGGTTGAGAAGCGTGAAGTTGTACTCGTCCAGCTCGATCTCGGGACCGCCGAAGAGCGAAAAGCCCATGCCGACGAGCGCATCGCGGATCTCGCGGTAGGTCTGTGTCATCGGATGCAGGCGGCCTGTCGGCAGCGTGCGAACACCCGGTGCGGTAACGTCGATACGCTCCCGCTCAAAGCGCGCAGCCTGCGCAGCGGCCTCGAGCGCGGCGCGGCGCTCGTTCAGCGCGGCCTCGACAGCCTGCTTGACACGGTTTGCTTCCGCACCGACGGCGGCGCGCTCTTCCGGTGCGAGCTTGCCCATCTGACGCAAAATGCCTGTGAGCTGTCCGGATTTCCCGAGCAGCTGCACGCGAAGCTGTTCGAGCTCTTCCGCGGACTTGCCTGCCTTGAGCTGTTCGATCGCCTCTTCACGAATCGTTTTTAGCGATTCCAGTACTGACATGTTTCGATTCCTCCTCCTGTTGCTTAAACCAAATTCCGATTCCACGAAAAAACGCCTCATCCCGCAAGGGACGAAGCGTCGTGGTACCACCCTCATTTGTAGCCGGCGGCAAAGACCGGATACCTCTTGGCTGTAACGGGCCTGACCCGCCGCAGACTACCGGCAGAACGGATGCGCTCCGAACTGCGTTCCCCTGCGATGCTCCGGGGCGAACGGATTCGATGAACCGGCACGCGCGCCGCTTGCAGCGGATGCGGCGCTCTCTGGAGGGGCGGATCCATCGTTTTCCCCATCATTGCGTTGCAATATATCCGTTATTGTACCACCTGCGCGCTCGCGCCGTCAAGCGTGATGTGGATCGTGCCGAGCGTATCCGTGCGAAGGAGCATAATGCCGCGCGCCTCCAATCGTGCCAGCACGGTATCGTCCGGCAGCTTTTTCCCTCCGCAGGAAATGACGGCGATCTTCGGTTTGACGGCGGAGAGAAACTTGTCGCTTGTCGCGCTGCCGTCGCCATGGTCTCCGACCTTTAGAACATCCGCATGCAGGAGACGGTTGGGCAGCGCCTTGACGGTCATGCGCTCTGCGAGCTTGTGCGCGTCGCCCGCAAGCAGAATGCGGCTATCACCGTAGGCAATACGCAGCATGAGACTACGATCCTCCTCGGATTCATATCCGACGTCGTGCGGCGAGAGTATGCGGAGCTCGACATTTTCTGCCCAGTCAATCACGGAGGTGAAACTCGCCATGACTTCCGTGATCTCAACGTCCTGCGTTGCGAGCGCCGATCTCAGCGGTTCCGAGAGCGGAGAAGCGGCGCATTCCTTCGTCATATAGCAGGCGCCGACGGCAAAGGTCTCCACGATCTTTGCCATGCCGCCGATATGACGTGCGTCCGGCAGACTCACGAATAGGGCGTCGATGCGGCTGACTTCCAACGATTCAAGTAGCGCGATGATCTCGTCCGCGTCGTTTTCGCTCCCCGCATCTACGAGCATTGTCCTGCCGTCCGCCGCGCGCGCAAA
>HF985530.1:0-5110 GCA_000432015.1 Clostridium sp. CAG:1024
TCCGTTTTGTGTTGCACGTTGGTGAAAACAGCAAGAACACTGAAGAATGCCTTTCCTCCAATCGATTTTCTTTTGCTTCTTTTCTTCTAAAAAGAAAAGAAGGTGCTGCGGGAGCTCGGCTCTTTTGCTTTCTGTTTTTTGAAAAGAAAAGGGAGTCTCTTATTCGTCGATGTGGAACTGCGTCTCGTAGAGCCGGCGGTATAGCCCATTCCGCTCGAGCAATTCTTTGTGGCTGCCCGATTCTACGATGCACCCGTGATCCACGACGAGAATACCGTCCGCTTTCAGGATTGTCGAGAGCCTGTGCGCAATCACGATGCTCGTGCGCCCTGCCATGATGCGCTCCATTGCGGACTGGATTGCCGCTTCGCTGATGGAATCGAGCGCGGAGGTCGCCTCGTCCAGAATGAGGATCTTCGGATCCTTGAGCAGCACCCGCGCAAGACTGATGCGCTGCTTTTCACCGCCGGACAGCTTCAGCCCGCGATTGCCTACAACGGAATCGTAGCCGTGCTCAAGGCTTTCGATCATGTCGTGGATGTTCGCGATGCGGCATGCCTGCCGAAGTTCCTCTTCCGTCGCATTCTCCTTCGCAAAGCGGAGATTCTCCGCGATCGTGCCGTTGAACAGGTACGTTTCCTGCGTTACAACACCGATCCTGTCGCGCAGATAGGCGAGCTCGATGTTCTTTACGTTCGTTGCGCCGATGCGGACCGCACCAGAATCCACATCGTACAGCCGAGGGATCAGATTCACGATCGTGGATTTGCCCGAACCCGACGGCCCGACGATCGCGTACATGCTGCCGCCCGGCACGGTAAAATCAATGTCGGAGAGGATTTGCTTGCCCGGCTCGTATGAGAACGCGACGTGCTCAAAGCGGATGTCCCGCTGCTCCATGGGCGGGCGCACGGGATGCTTGCAGTTGGCCACGCCGCGCTCGCGGTCGAGGTAGTTGAAGATGCGCGTAAACAGCGCGAGCGATCTTGTGAAATCGACCTGCACGTTCAGCAGCGTTTCCACAGGGCGGTACAGACGATTGATGAGCGCGACGGCCGCGGTCACGACGCCGACGGTCAGCGTGGGGTCGCCCTGTGAAATGATGAGGTATCCGCCCGCAAAGTAGATGAGCAGCGGCCCCACCTGCGTGAACATGCCCATGACTACGCGGAACCACTTGCCGCTGCGCGATTCCTTCAGACTGAGCCGCGAGACCTCGCGGTTGATGGCCTCGAACTTTGCATATTCTTCCTTTTCGCGCGTGAAGAGCTTTACAAGCAGCGAACCCGAAACGGACAGCGTTTCGTTCACATGGTCGTTCATCTCGTCCTGCTTTTCCTGCGCGAGCCCGGCGAGCGTAAAGCGTGTGCGCCCCGCGCTGCGCGTCGGCAGTATGAGCAGCGGAAGGATGCAGACGCCCACGAGCGCGAGCTTCCAGCTCATGGAAAACAGCGCGAAAAGCGTGGTCGCGACGGTCAGAACATTGCTCACGATGCTCGTCAGCGTGCCGCTCACAACGCTCGATACGCCGGAAATGTCGCTGTTCATGCGGGTGATGATGTCGCCCTGCTTCTCGGTGGTGAAAAAACTGTGCGCCATGTATTGCAGGTGCCGGTACATCTCGTTGCGCATGTCGAATACGATGCGTTGGCTAATCCACGCGCTGACGTAGCTTTCGAGCACGCCGATGATCTGACTGGCGCTCAGCGTGACGAACGCAAGCAGCAGGAGCTTGACGAGCAGCGCAAGCTCTCTTCCGCCGAGCGCCTCGTCTACGATGCGGCCGGTCAGAATGCTTGGGAAAAGGCCAATGATGCTCGACGCGGCGAGCGCGACGAACACGAGCAGAAATTGCAGCCAGTAGGGGGTGAGGTAACTCCCGATGCGCTTGAGCAGCGCGGGCGTGACCACAGGCATATGCTGTTTTTCTTCCTCCGTCAGGAAGCCTCTCGGACCTGCCGGACGCGATGCGGGGGACATGGACACTCCTTTCCCGGCTCGGCCGCATAGAATCGCGCGGGGCCCGTTCGGAATTAAAGATCACCGCCCGACGGACAGCAGAAAGACCGAGGCTCTATTTGCGGATGCGCGGGAGATTCCAATGAAAATGCGTTGCAAGGATGCGGATCGCGATGACGACGAGCACGCCGGACGCGACGGCCACCACCTCATAAAAGCCCAGCGCGTGCATGGCATAGTAGAGGGCTGCGCCCGCAAGCGCGGCGATGGCGTATACACGTTTTTGCAGCACCATGGGGATGCGCCCGACAAGCTGATCGCGCATCAGACCGCCGCCAACGCCCGTGACCGTGCCGACGAACATGGCAAGAAAGGCGTTGTCGGAGAAGCCCGCCGACGCAGCCGCGCGAACGCCGACCACGACGAACACGCCGAGACCGATGGCGTCGAGCACATTGATGGCGGGATTCAATTTTTCTACATTATGGCTGAAACGGTCGCCGAGAAGATACGCAAAGGCGAACGCGAGAAGCGATACGCCGACCGCGACCGCGACGTAGATGGGGTTGCGGAAGAGCACGGGCGGCACATCCCCGAGCAGGATATCCCGCATTGCGCCGCCGCCCACGGCAGTGACCGTGCCGAGCACGGCAACGCCGAGCAGGTCGAGTTCTTTTTCGAGCGCGACCATCACGCCCGAAAGCGCAAACGCCGCCGTGCCGATCAGTTCGAGTACGAAGATCGCAGTTTCCATTCTTTCGCTCCGTAAGGATCGTGTGCGGTTTTATTCGTCCTCGGCTTTGACAAGGCCGAACGCATGGTTGTAAAGCTGGCGATTGTCGAGCGCCCACTGCCGCTCGGAGAACCCCCGCGGCTGCACGCCCTCGAGCGCGGAGAACATCTCATACATGCGGCTGTCGAGCAGGTCCAGTTCAGAGAGCACCTCTGCCTCCGGGAACATGGGCATTTTCGGACTGCCGAATTCCGGCGCGCCATGATGGGAGAGCAGCATATGCTCAAGCAGCATTGCCGTATGCCGCGGCACGCCGAGCAGCTCCGCGGTCGAAGCGATGACCGATACGCCGATGTTGATATGACCGAGAAGCTGTCCCGCGTCGGAATACGCCGAAGCAAGCCCCAGCTCATTCGTTTCAAATTCGTCCAGCTTGCCGATGTCGTGCAGGATCGCGCCCGCGTATACAAGATCCGTGTTCAGAAGTGGATAGGTCGCGCACACGCCCTTTGCAAGCTGCACGATCGTCCAGCTATGGTGCAGCAGACCGCCGCGCGTGGCATGGTGCAGCTTTACGGCTGCGGGGAAGTACAGGAGCCGCTCGCGGTTTTCGCGAAGCAGGTATTGCACGAGCCTTCTGAGGTCGTCGTCATGGAACGAACCCGCAAGCTCGAACAGTTCGTCGTACAGCCATGCCGGATCAAAGGGCGCGCAGGGCAGCAGCCCCGACATGTCCACGTTGTCCGCAGGGGTCGATTTTCGGATGCGTTCAATTTTGAGCTGCTCCGCATCCTTCCAGATCGTGATGCTGCCGCGCACCTTGACCACGTCGCCTGCCTGATACTCGCCCTGCACGGCGCGGTTATAGTCCCAGAGCTTCGCCACGGCCTCACCCTCCGCGTCCGCAAGCACGAGATCGAGATAATCCGTACCCTTGATGTTCTGCCGCACGGAAACGCTCTTAATGATACAAAATCCCTCAAACTGCGTCGCGCCTGCGGGCAGCGCGTTCAAAAGTCGCATTCTTGCCATGCTGTTCACCTCACTGGCTTCATTATAGCATAGGTTCGGCGCAAGCGGGACGGGTTTTCTGTCTTTTCTGAAGGGGGCTGATTCCTTTTCTCGAAGAACAGAAATAAAAGGCATTGCGGGGGAAGGGGGTGGATGGAAGCCGGTCGTTTCCCCGGCAGCCTGCTTACGGTATGAAAACGGACGGTTCGGATGTGAACCGTCCGTTTTGTGCGTAGCCTTGGAGAAAGCGATCGAAGAACGCCGGGCCCCTTTGCCGCATTTGATTATTTTGCCTCTTTTCCTTATAAATAGAAAAGAGGAGAAAAGGATCAAACCTCAAAAGAGAAAAAGCAAACCCGCGCCGCGCTCACATCGCATAGTTTTTGAAGTAGTTCTGCACCACGACGATGGGCGTGCCCTTGTCGCCGCTGCCGCTCGTCAGATCGCAGAGCGAGCCGATCAGATCGGTCAGCCTGCGCGGCGTGGTGCCCTCGGAGGCCATCTGCCCCTTGAGATCCGCGTCCTTTTCGCTGATGGCCTTTCGGATCGCATCCCGCAGCGCGTCGCCCGACAGCCCCGCAAAGTCGTTGTCCGCGAGGTATTTGAGCTTCAGCTCGTTGGGCAGGCCGTTCAAGCCGGCAGTGAAGCCCGGCGCGACCGTCGGATCCGCAAGCTCCCATATCTTGCCGATCGGATCCTTGAACGCGCCGTCGCCGTAGACCATGGCCTCGATGTGCTTGCCTGTGCGCCGGGAAAGCTCGCGGCTGATTCCCTCTGCGACCGCCTGCGCGTTTTCCGGAAAGAGCTTGACCGTTTGCTCCGTCGCCTTGTTCGAACCGAGCAGACCGAACCGCGCATTGCAGCCGCTGCCGTTCACCGGCGCGTTCAGAATGTCCGTCAGCGTCAATACGATCCTGCCGCCCGCGCTCCGAATGCGGCGCGCCGTGCGTTCGCGCGTATGGATATCCGCACAGAGCACCGTGTCCGTATAAGCGAGGATCGCCTCAGGACGGTTTGCAAGCACGATCTCCGCCTCCGCGCCCTCCTCCTCGATGAGCTGCCGGTAATACCCGATGTAATCCATGCCCGTGAACGGGTGGCGGGACGTGCCGAACCGCGCTTCGAAGGCATCCGCGGTCAACACGTCGGAATAAGGATTCACGCCGCTGTCGTCCAGCACGTCCGGATCGAGCAGATGGTTTCCAACCTCGTCCGAGGGATAGCTGAGCTGCACCACGACCTTTTTCGCGCCGCGCGCAATGCCGCGCAGACAGATCGCAAACCGGTTCCGGCTGAGGATCGGGAATACGACGCCCACCGTGCCGCCGGGCAGCTTTGCGGAAACGTCCGTCGCGATGTCGTCCACGCTCGCGTAGTTTCCGGCGGCGCGCGCCACGACCGCCTCCG
>HF985530.1:5118-11024 GCA_000432015.1 Clostridium sp. CAG:1024
CCCCCCGCCTCCGTCACGGCGACGACATCCCTGTCGCTCAGCGAAAATCCGTCCTCGCGCATCGCCTGCTCCACACAGTCCGCCGTGATCTTCACAATATCGTCGCCTTCGCGGATGATGGGCGCACGCACGCCGCGTGCAATCGTTGCAGCCATTTGAGCTTCACCTCAGAAAATATAATTTGTGGAGCAAAAAATACCCCACAATTATAAAGTATATAGCAATCATTTTGTTTTGCAAGCTGAATTTTCTTTTGCTTTCCGCTGCGGACGCGGGGGACAGGCGGCGCAGACGCGGGGGCGAAAACCCCTTTCGGACGCCGCATTCGTTTCCTGAAGAGAAAAAATAGAGCGTTTCGCGACGGGCTTGCGGGGGGGAATGCCTCCTGAAAACGCATATGGCATTGCCATGCGGCGCTCGGCGGACGAATGCGTACCATCGGGCTTTGCGGAGAAGCGCGAGCGGCGCGGAAGACTGCCGTTCGCTGTGCGTTTGAATCGCGAGAGCGCGCGATTCTTCGCGCCGGTGGATTCGGAAGCGACAGCCCGTTTGCAGCTGGCGTATGAGAAGAAGGAACCCGTACCGCTTTCCGGGAATGCGATCCGGACCTTATGAGAATGATCTGCGCGAACGCCTTGCAAAACGCGCGCGAAACCCTACAATTTACAAGTGAAAATTTAAACTTTCTGTGACCAATTTTTCTACATTTAGTGGGTGTTTATGGAGATTCTGCCCTATATCTGGGCATATGCGGCCCAAAATTGTGAAAATTTGACTTTTTCCCCGATGAAGGGCGGTTTTCGGGCAGTTTACATGATTCGATTCGCTGTGCTATACTGCATACATAGCATCGTGTACAGCTATGCGCAGAAAGGATGTTTTGTATGAAACGCACCATTGCTCTGATTCTTGCGGTCGCCATGACGCTGGCGCTTTTGCCCGTGTCCGCGCTCGCAGCGGGCGGTGAACTGAAGCCGGAAAAGACCGAGGTATCGGTCAACATCGGCGATACGGTGAGCCCCGCCAGCTTCGGTACTATCCGCTATATAGCAGAGGACGGTACGGACGTCGGCAACGTGGCCAGTCACTGTACGCTGGGAGGTAAGAAAAGCATCAAGTATACCTATCCGGGCGTCTACACCGTAAAGCTCGCGTACAAGCCGGGTCCAGGCCAACCTGTCCCGCCGGAGAAGGAGCTCAAGGTTATCGTCCTTGCCCAGACGGACGCCCTGGCGATCATGAAGTCCGAGAGCCTGAACGCGCGCATCGCGGCAACCGGGCTTTTGCAGGGAGATACGCTGAGCCAAAGCGATTTTATCGTGAAATTCGTCAAAGCCGGCCTATCCGACGGCCCCGTTGTGACGGACTATACCTTTAAGCCCAAGACGCTCGACAAGGTCGGTCAGAACGAGATCACCTTCCAATACAATGGGCTGACCGCGACCCACATCATCGAGAACGTTCTGCCGAAGAACGACCCCAAGCTGATCGTTCAGGGAACCTGCAAGACCGAGTACGGTCTGGGCGAAGCCTTCGATCCCACGGGTCTGACCTTTATTTGGCAGCCGCGCAACAGCCTGACCGACGCGCAGGTCGACGTGACGTCCTCCGTGACCTTCACGCCGAACACCGTGTTCTCCGAGAAGGGCGACAAGACCATCACCTTCTCCTACACGGACGCAAACGGCGATACGGCGACCGTGACCAAGGACATCAAGGTCGTGGGTCTGCTCAAGACCTTCGAGCTGACCGGCACGGTGAAGAGCTTCAGGTCGGGCGACGTCTTCAGCCCCGTCCGCCCCACCGCCACGATCTATGACTATGCGGGCAAAGAGATCGTCAAGCACGTCTTTACCGACGCGGACAACGGCGATTTCTCCTACTCGAAGAATCTGCTCAAGGCCGGGCAGAACACCGTTGAGATCACCTACACGCACCCCGCAACCGGCGAGAAGATCTCGCGCAATGTGGACGTGAACGTGCAGTCCAAGCTCAAGGAGATCCGCCATACGGCCGGAGAGATCAAGACCTACTATGTGGGCGATACCTTCGATCCCACGGGTCTGACCTTTGAGATTGTTTATAACGAGAAGGACAGCTCCGGCAATTATTTGAAAGAAACCATCACGGGAGCGACCGCCGGCGCATATAGCCGTCTCAGCTACCCGACCGCTCCCTTTACGACGAAGGGCGCATACACGCTGCCCGTCAGCTATCGGGATGACGTCACCGGCGAGACGGTCACCTGCAACCTCGTGATCAATATCAAGGATGCAAAGGCGGCGAAGATCGATGCTGCCACCGTGCAGCCGAACCTCGAGGTCGTTGTCGGCGACGATTTTGATCCGGACAAGCTCTTTGAGGTGCAGTACCAGGCGCCGAACACCGAGGGCTTCAAAAAGCTCTCCTACGCGAAGGGCGAGTATACCGTCAGCCCCGCTCCGGCAGCCTTCACGGAAGCCGGCACGCAGACCTTCACCGTCAAGAAGGGCGACGTCAGCGCGACCGTGACGCTCACGGTCCTGCCCGCGATCAAGTCCATGACCGTTTCCGGGCTTGGCAGCGTAAAGCTCTATGCGGGATATCCGTTCGACCTGGCCCCCGCGACCGTGACCATCACGTTCAACCGCGGTACGCTCTGGGAGGACGCGGACGTGCGCCAGCCCATTGAGCTGAACGGCAACATGATGGATCCCTATGAGGGACTGACCTGGCCGGAGGGCACGCTCCAGGCGGGTGAGAAAACCATCAAGCTGACCTATACCGACGAGCAGACCGGCGAGAAGATCGAAAAGGACGTCACGGTCAACGTGCTCCCGCTGCTCAAGGAGCTGAAGATCGACGCGAGCGGCATTACGTTCCATGCAGACGACACGCTGGATCTTTCCGATGCGCTCGTCACACTGACGGACAACCGCGGTACGTCGCCCATCATCGACGGCAAGAAGCTCTCCGAAGTTGCGAAAATGGCGGAGTACAGCGTTTCCTATGATAAGGTCACGCTCAAGACCGGCAACAACCAGAAAGTCACCGTGGCCCTGACGCACAAGGCGAGCGGCGAGACGATCGCCTGCGACGTTCTCATCAACGTTCAGAAAACGACCTATGCGTTCGTCGCAGAAATCGGCGCGCCCAAGAAGACCGACTACACCGAGGGCGAGATGTTTGATCCCTCCGGTATCGCGTGGAAGATCAAGCGCAACGGCACGGAAGAACTGACCGTTACGAGCGGTTTCAAGACCTACCCGGATCGCCCGCTGACCCCGGCGGACACCTCCGTGACCGTTGTTTACGGCGACGTCGCGAGAGTCTACCCGGTCAACGTTGCGGGCCGCACGCTTGTGAGCATCGCAGTTACGACGATGCCGCAGATCGCGAGCTTCTATGTCGGCCAGACCTTCGATCCGACCGGCATGGTTGTGACCGCGACCTATAACAACAAGACCACGGCCGAGGTCAAAGGCTATACCTACGATAAGACCGCGTTCGCGGAGAGCGACATCGGCACGAAGAAGATCACCCTGACCTACAAAGAGGGCGACATGACCGCGACGACCACGATCAGCATGCCTATCGTGGCGGCGCCGATCCGTGCGGTGACGGTCGTACTGGACAAAGCGACGATCACCACGGTTGAGAGCAAGACCGAGTCGCTCAAGGCGACGGTCTATCCGACCAATGCGACGAACCAGAGCCTCGTCTGGGCTTCCTCGAACACCGCGGTCGCCCGCGTGGATCAGGCCGGAACCGTAACGGCAGTCGGCAAGGGCGTGTGCGTGATCACCGCGACCACGACCGACGGCAGCAGCCGCTATGCGGATTGCTACGTTGTGGTGCAGCCGAAGGTCGCAGTCAAGCAGCTCGTGCTCAAGTCCAATACGATGGAACTGCTTGTGAACGATTCCACGGTTTTGACCGCGACGATCACCCCGGACAACGCCACCTACAACAAGGCGACGTGGACCTCCAGCGACAGCGAGACGGTCTCCGTGGATGAGACGGGCAAGATCACGGGCCTCAAGCTCGGCAGCGCGAACATCACAGCCACGGCGGATGGCGTTTCCGCGACCATGACGATCAAGGTCGTCAAGGAACTGACCAAGTACGGCACGGTCGTGAATTGCAGCCGCAGAGTCAACGTGCGCTCGGCAGCGGACGGCGGCGCAAAGGCCATCGGCTATGCGACCCTCGGCGCGACCTACACCATCCTCGGCGAGTCCGGCAACTGGTATAAGATCCAGTACACGGCGTCGCAGGTCGGTTACATCTGGAAGGAATACCTCCAGGTGACCGGCAAGAGCTATGTTAGCGTTTCCGAGGGGGGTACGACCGGCGGGACGACCGCGGGCCCGCCCCCGCGCCCGCCGGGGACCGGCGGCACGGCAGGCGGCACAGGGGGGAACCCGGGCCTGACCCCAATCGATCCCTCGAACCCCTCCGGCACGAAGGTGTACACGAAGCTGACGGTCACCAACTGCAAGCGGTACTGCTACGTCCGTAAAGGAGCGAGCACGTCCACGAGCAAAGCCGGTCATGCGAAGCCCGGCGAGACCTACAAGCTCCTCGGACTGTCCGGCGACTGGTATCTGATCGACTTCAAGGGCGCACAGGTTTATATCTACAAGACCTTCGGCAAGCTCAGCTAAGCCAGCGGACAAACAAAAACATCCTGCACGATACAAAGGACGGGACTAGCTCCCGTCCTTTTCGTTATTTGCAAGGAAAAGAGAACACGGTCAGACCGGCGGAAAGCGCGGCCCCTCGGACGAACGGACACGGGTTTATCCGGCGTTGCCGTCCGTAGCGCCTGCGCCGCCTTGTCTCTGACTGCGTGTGGCTGTTTCCCCGTATAGAACGATCGGGCAAAAGGAAGCCGTTTTCGGGAGAGCCGTTCTCGACCGCTATTGCTGTTTCGGTCAACGCGCTATACAAAATAAAGGACGGTCCTATGCGAACCGTCCGTATTCCGTACAAAGCAGGGCGAGAGAGGAGCTACCTTTCGCCGAAAGATACGCTTTCCCGCAATGTCTTTTGTTTTTTCCAAGAAAAGAAAACGTCTTTCCCCTTATCCGCATCAAACCGAAAACAGCGAAACCAACTCCGACAGCGTGTCCACGACGAACTCCGCTTCGCCCGCTGCAGGCATCCCGCTGCCTCGCTTGTAGTAGCAGGTGTGCATACCGTATTCCCTGCCGCCTGCAATATCCGAGGACAGGCGATCACCCAGCATGAGCGTTTCCGACGGGAGAATGGGCAAAGCGCGTCCCGCGTTCAGACGGGAGAACGCCGTCTCAAAAAATGCCCGTGCGGGCTTAGCCGCGCCAATATCCTCCGAAATAAAGCAAAAGGAAAAATATCGCGCCATGTCTGCAAGCGCCAGCCGATGCAGCTGCTGCTCCAGGGGGCCGTTGCTCGCGACGCAGAGGATCGTGTTTCCGTACAGACGCTCGAGGAGCGCATAGGCCCCGGGCTCCGGAATCGCGCTCTCGTGCAGCGCGCCGCGGAAATAGCGCTCAAACGTCGGACCGTCAAACGAAATGCCGAGCGCACGGAATACATTGTTCCAGCGCATTTGCTGAAGCGTTTGAAAATCCAGCGCGCCCTGCTCGAGACGCTGCCAGAGACTGTCGTTTTCCCTTGTGAACACATCGTACATATCCGGTGTGTAGGCGGGCAGACCGAAATGGGCGAATCCCTCCGCCATCGTCTGCTTCACATAGCCGTCAAAGCTCAAAAGCGTATTGTCAATGTCTACGAAGACTGCCTTGTATCGCATGGGGTTCCTCATATCATGCATGCGCGCTCGTCGGCCGCACGGGGCAGGGAAAGCCGTTAGCGGAACAGCGAGATCGCGTCCTTGATCGTCTTTTCGTATGCCTCGCGGCCGTACTTGTCCACCTCGGCGC
>HF985530.1:11104-16963 GCA_000432015.1 Clostridium sp. CAG:1024
CCATGCCTTCGATGAAATTCCCGTTCTGTACCTTGCGGCTGAGCTTCAAAAGCGCTTTTTTGCACTCCTCGATGCCGTCGCAAACGACTGGCTGCACGGTGAATGCTTCTTCGCCCTGCTCGCGCAGCGCCTCGGCTGCCGCATCGGACAGACCGCCGCTTCGAGCAAAGATACGCCCGTAATACGACGCGTTGTCGAGAACATCCTCGTGCAGCGTGGAAAGCTCCAGCTCGCGGCTGTCAAACAGCGCCTGCAATTCCTCAAACGTGATCACGCTGTCCACATAGGGCGCGACGCCGGGACGCCGCAGCTCGGCTTTTTTTGCCGTGCAGGGCCCGATAAACACCACCTTGGCAGTGGGGTCGCCGTGCTTGATGGCGCGGCCGATCTCCGCCATGGGCGAAAGATTGTGCGATACATACGGCAGCAGCGCCGGAAACGCTGTTTCAATATAGCGCACGAACGCAGGGCAGCAGCTGCTCGTGAGCAGACCCTTTTCTACAAGCTCGCGCGCCTCCTTGAAGGCGACCATATCCGCGCCGAGCGCGGTCTCGACCACGGTATGGAAGCCCAGCGTCTTGATGCCCGTAATGACCTGCCCGAGCTTTGCGTAGGTGAACTGGCTCGAAATGGAGGGCGCGACGGCGGCATACACGCGGAAGGCATTCGTCTCCGCGCTCTCCCTGAGCAGCCGGATCACATCGAGAATGTACGATTTTTCCGAGAGCGCGCCGAACGGGCATTGATAGACGCACGCGCCGCAGGCAATGCACTTGTCGTTGTCGATGGTCGCGTCGCGCCGCTCGTTCATGGAGATTGCGCCGACCTTACAGGCGTTCTCGCAGGGGCGCTTGTGGTTCTTGATCGCGCTGTATGGGCAGACGCTTGCGCAGCGGCCGCAGTTGACGCACTTTTCCTTGTTGATGATTGCCTTCTGGTGCGCGTCGAACCGGATCGCTCCGCGCGGGCAGACGTCCTCGCAGCGGTGCGCAAGGCAGCCGCGGCAGTCCTCGGACACGGTGTAGCCGCCGGCGGGGCATTCGTCACAGGCGATGTCGAGCGCCTCGATCACGTTGGGGTTTTCGGGGTCGCCGCCCATGGCGAGTTTGACACGCTCGGCGAGGATCGCGCGTTCTTTATAGACGCAGCAGCGCATGGTCGGCTCCCGTCCGGGGACGATGGTCTTCGGGATGTCCAGCAGGTGCTGGTCGAGCGTCCCGTCCCATGCAAGGCGTGCGACCTCGCGCAGCACCTTGTATTTCATGTATTGTACCTTGGTGTCGAATTTGCGTAATTTCGGCATGTTTGTCCCTCGCTTAGAAATAACTCACCTTGATGCGCTTGCCCATCTGCCTGAGGCACGCGGACAACTCCTCGACGATCTGCATTTTGATCGAGAAATTGATCGGCAGATTCGGGTTCTGGTGCGCCGGATTGATGGCGCGGCCGACATAAAAGTTGATGTCCGTCGCTTCTTCAAACAGCAGGCGCGCGATCTGCGAAGCGCCGTCCTTCTTGTAGCTCCAGTCCTTGTAGCTTTCGTTGTCCGCAAGATAATCCTTAGCATAGGTCAACACCTTGCTCATTGTGACGACGCCCTCTGTCACAAGATCCACGCCTTCGATCTCCGCAGTCGGCGGGATCTCGGGATCGAGATAGTCGAGGGTCGGGATGACTTGTCGAGGTTCGGGATGACTTCCGTGCCGAGGTAGCGTGCGGCGATCTCCGAGGTCGTGCCGCCGCAGACGATGTGCTTGCCCTCCTTGCTGAAAAAGAGGGAGAGCATCTTGTCGCAGTCGTCGCGGTTCGAGGGCGGACCGAACAGCAGGTTCATTGCGGCGCGCTTGCGAATGCGGACGACACAGGCGGTCGTATCGTCGCCGGGCTGCCCGCCGTAGAGCTTGTAGCATTCGTCGAGCAGGATGGTCGTGAGCGTTTTGGCAGTGAACCCGACGTCGTAGAGCGTCTCAAGAAACTCAATGATGTCCTTGCGCTCCCAGCCGAAGTTCAGCTCCATGCCGACGCCCGCGTACAGGCAGCCGTCGCTCAGCGCAACGAAGATGTCGTTTTCACGCAGCGCAAAGCGGCTCTTGCGGATCGTCTTGCCGCCGATGTTCAGCGTGGTGCGCGGAAATTCGTAGTTTTTGCCGTCGCGCAGCAGGATGACGGCGGGGTTATCGTACTCGATGACCTCGACCTCGCGGTTGTCGATGAGCCGGAGGATCGTGAAGGTCGAATACGCCACCTGCCGCTCCGAGCACACGGGAAGCGTCGCAGCGATCGTGGAGACGCAGTCCTCGATGGGAAGCCCCTCCGCGATCATCGTGGAGATGATGCGGCTCGTAAGCGTCGAGAGAATGCTGGCCTTTACGCCGCTGCCAAGCCCGTCCGCGAGCACGATGGTGGTGGTGTCCTCGTTCAGCCCGACGACCTCAACGTGGTCGCCGCAGAGCTGCTCGCCGTATTTCAACAGGCTGTGATAGCCGATGTCCGCCGAGAGATTATTCATCGCTGATCGACTCCTTGAGCTTTGCAAGCGCGATCTTCGTTTCCGCCGCCGTTTCGCCGAGCAGAGAAGCGATCTCCTGTACGATGCGCATCTGTTTGTCTACGACCTGGTCGGCCGTCTCGATCGTTTTCTCGCGCATGGACTCGCGACGCTCGCGCTCCTGCTCCTGCTCGGTCACATCGCGCAGGATGCAGAGGATCTGGTGAAACTCGCGGTCGTACACGATCGTTTCATCCACATAGCGGCCGTATTCCGCAAGGTAGGTGCGCCGGTCGCGCACGCTCCTGCCCGTATCGCGCGCCTGCATGAAGTCCTGCGGATCAAGAATGCGGATGACCTGCTCGCCCAGCACGTCGGAGGCGGAACGCAGGTTCAGGATCGACAGCGCCGCACGATTGATCTGCTGCACTTCGAGCTTGTCGTTCAGCACGATGATGCCGTTTGGCGCGTTGTTCAAAACGCTGTTGGAGAAGTGCTCTGCGCGGTCTTTCAAAAACGGCAGGCACATCGAAAGGTCAGCCTTGCCCTGATAGACCGCGATGGCCTTTTCCCGGCAGGTGTTGTAGCCGCAGGTGCCGCAATTCAGCTCGTGCTCCGGCTTCGTCTTGCCCATCTGGCGCAGAATGTCGCGGATCTCCTGCTCGCCCGGCATTCGCTGCGGCTTTCCGAGATATGCGAGACGCTTTTTCAGCGCGCCGTCCGGGAGCGATTCGATCGGAAAGTCCTTGCCGCCCGCGTAGGCGGAGACGGCCGCAAAATCGCGGATGGGCGTATGATGGTACTTCTCCATAACCGGCCCGCCGATGCAGCTGCCGATGCAGGCCGACATTTCGATGAAGCAATGATGCAGGTTGCCGTGGCGGATGTCCTCGAGCGCAGCCTTGCAGTTTTCCGTGCCGTCGAGCGCAAGATAGGTGTAGCCCGGCCTGTCGCAGGCCATGGTTTTCAAAATCCCGCCCGTGGTCGGGAACAGACGCGCACGGCTGTCCTCGCGCGATGCGTGGCCCGTGCCGAGCGCAACGCCCTGCGCTTTGAACCACTCGGTCAGCTCCTCAAAGGTCAGCACCGCGTCCACGATGCCCTGGTAGCGGTCGGCCTCGTCCTTTTTGGCCAGGCACGGCCCGATGAACACGGTCCTGGCATCCGGGTGACGGCGTTTGATGTCGAGACAATGCGCCTGCATGGGGGAAGCGACGTCGGCAAGATACGGCAGCAGATCCGGGTAGTATTTTTGGATGAGCAGGTTGATGCTGTGGCAGCAGGACGAGATCAGAACATCCCGCTGACCGTCGCGCAGCAGCTGCTCGTAGGCGGTCTTGACATGCGTCGCGCCGATGGCAGTCTCCTCTGCGCCGGCGAAGCCCAGCGCTTTCAGCCCGGTTTCAAGCACCTCAATGCCCGCGCCGTTGTAATTTGCGATAAAGGACGGCGCGACGGAGGCGTATACGGGCGCGTTCCCTGCGAGCAGCACCTTGACCTGCTCAACGCCGCTCGCGATCTCCTTGGCGTTCTGCGGGCAGACGACAAAACACTGGCCGCAGAGAATGCATTCGTCGCCCACGATGTTCGCCTGGCCTGCGGAAAACCGGATGGACTTGACCGGACAGGCGCGAATGCAGCGGTAGCAGTTTTTGCAATTGGAGCGCTTGAGCTTCAAAAACTCTGCCATCGCTTATGCCTCGCTTTCCGCACGCTCGTTCGCACGATCCATGAACGCCTCGGAAAAGACGAGACAACGTTCGTGCTCGCCCTCGGCGATCAGACCCGCCGCGTCATACGCTTCGAGACGGAAACGGAGCTTTCTGCCTGCGACTTCATAGAGCGTCGTTATCACGCGCGCGGTCTTTCCGACCACGGTGGGCGCGCGGTGCGAGACGCTGATGGCTGTGCCGACCGTTGTCGCGCTTCCCGGCAGCATGGAAGCCACGCTGTCCTTCGCGGCGTTTTCAAAAAATGCGATGAGCGCAGGCGTCGCAAGCACTGGCAGGTCGCCGCTGCCCAGTGCGAGCGCGGTGTTCTGCTCTGTCACGGAATACAGTTTTTCGGCAGTCGCGCCGGTCTTCAAAGCTTCCATCATGTTGAGCAAACCTCCCTTTGTGCCCGTTCAGGCGTGGAGCGCAGGCAGGACCTGCGTTTCGAAAAACGTGCGCGCCGTGTCCGGAGAAACGGAGTGCAGCGTGTCGTCCACGAGTACGGAAACGCCGTTGCAGCAGTTGCCAACGCAGAATGTACCCTTCAGCGTGACACGGTCCTGGAGCCCGTGCTCCGCAACGAGCGCGCGGATCTGCTCGACGACTTCGCGCGAGCCTTTCAGATGGCAGGAACTGCCGATGCAAATGGTAATCGTCATGGGAACCTCCTTGTGATACGAAGCATGTAAAACGCACGGTCCTTGTGCGCAGCATCAAATGGAAAACCGGCCGGGCAATCCCGCCGCGGTGCGGCAGCGCGAAACGCAAAAAAGGCGCAATGATAAATCACCATTCGCCTGAACCGACACCCGGTCGCTCCGCACGCTCCTTTGCAGACGCAGAGACGATCGCCTCCGCGCTGCGCCCGGCAGAGCGCCGCTTGTTCGTTTCAGGCATTCCGCCCGGAAAGCTCCTGCGTCCCGCCGCTTGGGATGGGATCCGCAGCCGGGCGTAACGCACACGGTGGTGCATACCCTCTGCGGCGCCTGCGGCGATGCGGATGCAGCAGCTCTCCGGCGCTGGCTTTTATCGTTGCACCGGAACGTGCCGTGAAACCGAAAAATTCCATATAAAAAAAGAGAATGCCCGCCGGAGGGCGCTGCGTTTGCCAGTTGGCGGGGGACTATTTCCGCCCAGCACAGCGCGGCGCCTTCGGTTGGCAGGGGGGCTTCTTTTCCGGTAGCCGATCGTCTCAATCCAATCGGTGCGGATATGTCGCCTTCAGTAGTCCCTCGTCTGAAGGTCAATTGCAGTATGGCGCATTTTTCGCCACAGGTCAAGGGCTTTTTGGAAAAATCCTGGTTCTTTTCTAAAATCCGCAAAATAGCACCCGTTTTTCGACAAATTGCGACAATATGCTCAGGGGGCGGCGGTGGCGTTTTTCAGCATCCGCGCAAGATCCAGCTCCGGATGCTGGCCGCCGGCAGCCTTTGTATCCTCGCGGTTCAGCTCATACCGGTACGTCTTGCCCGCCGCCGTGACAAACTCCGTATAGACAGTGTAGCTGCTGCAGCAATAGAGCTCAAGCTTCGCGCCGCCGTCAAGTGCGACGGTATAGTGTACGCCGTAGCGTTTCGGCTGCCGCGCGTCAAGGAAGTTCGCCTCGATGAGATACATGCACAGCTTGTCCGCAGCGTCCGCCGTAAGCGGATACGGCTC
>HF985530.1:16973-29789 GCA_000432015.1 Clostridium sp. CAG:1024
GACCCGGCCCCCCGCCGTTCTTTGCCACAAGTCCGCCGCCGCTCGTCTGCACTTCGGAAAGCGCGTCTGCCAGGTCGATCTTAAAGTGACGGATCGTCGCCATATAGACCGTACCGCGTGTGAACAGAAAGAGCACAGCGCCCATGATGAGCAGCACGACGGCAAGCGCGATCCAAAGCGAATCGATCCGGAGACGTTTTCGAACCATGGAGAACCTCCGACTTTGTTTCTCTCATTTTACCATACGCAGAACCGCCGCGTCCAGCAGCCCTGCGCAGCCGCTCAGCCGGGGATCTCGGAAACGCCGTTCAGCACGAGCCGCGGCCTGTAGGGGAACCGCTCGATCGTCTCACGACTGCTGACGCCGGACAGCACGAGCACGGTATCCAATCCGCTCTCGATGCCCGCGATGACGTCCGTATCCATGCGATCGCCGATCATGGCCGCATCCGCCGCGTGAACGCCGAGCATTTGCAGTCCGGTGCGCATCATGAGCGGGTTGGGCTTGCCGACGTAGTAGGCCTTTTTGCCGGTGGCCGCTTCAATGGGGATGACCAGCGTGCGGCAGGCGGGCAGCAGCCCGTTCTCCGAGGGGCCGGTGAGATCGTAGTTTGTGCCGATCAGCTTTGCGCCGCGCTCGATGCAGCGCATGGCGTGACAGATGCTCTCATAGCCGTAGCTTGTCGTTTCACCGACGATCACATATTCAGGATCGATCTCATTGATCGTGATGCCGCAGTCGTAGAGCGCCTTGTACAGACCGGGATCGCCGATGACATAAGCGCTGCATCCGGGACTTTGGCTTTGGATAAACCGCGCGGTCGCAAGCGCGCTTGTGTAAAAATGGCGTTCGTCCACGTCGAGCCCCATACGCTGGAGCTTCTGCCGGAGTTCCTCCGGGGATTTGCCGCTCGCATTGGTCAGGAAGAGAAATTCTTTCTTCTCCCGGTACAGCCACTCGACAAACTCCCTGACGCCCGGCAGCAGCCGGTTGCCATGGTAGATAACGCCGTCCATATCACAAAGGTAGCCTTGTTTGTTTCTTAAGTTTTCCATCTGTCTTCTTCTCCTTTTCCGCATGCTTCTTCTGCGCATCCGGCGACCCCATGCCGCGGATGCAGCGCGTCCGGCAAAGATGCTCCGCGCCGAACGGCTGTGGACAGTATACGACAGGATGTGCGGCTGTGCAAGCGGGACACGGAAAATTCAAGATTTGTTTCGATCGTTTGCCACCGCGGGCGGTGCTGCAAGGTGTTGCATATAGAAAGCGTTTCGCCTTGCCAACGCAGCATGATATGATACAATATGGATGTGCCGAACGAGGCCGATATGAAAAGGAAAGGGAATGAATCTTATGCTGAAACGATGGATATTCGCCGCACTTGCGCTGCTGCTGTTGATCGCCGTGACCGCCTGTAAAGCGCAGGACGCCGAGCCTGCGCCCGCGACGGGAGAGCTTGCGGCATATACGGATGAAGCCATGTCCGCGTTGCTGCGGGGCGAACGGAAGGCGGCCGCGCTGCAATACAGCCGTCTCGGCGAAACGGTCGACGCTCGGGAGACGAGGGATGCGGAGACGATCGAGGCGGTGCTTGCCGCGCTGCGTGCGCTGCGCATCGGAGAGCCGGTGGAAGAGCGTGCCACAGACAGCGACGACCTGTTCCTCTTTACACTGGACGACGGGACGACCTGTTCCGTTGCATTTGAAGCGCATAGACTGAACACCGGCGACGCGCGCTACATCGTCGAAAACGGCGGCGCGCTTTGGAAGCTGGCCGCGTCGATTCTCGAACCGGAGGCATAACGGACGGTATGGAACGGACGATGCGCGTCCTTGACCTGGATCTTGATTTCTTTCTGCAAGACTGCTGTCCGCTTGCGCCGATCGGCGAGCGTCCCACACTGGCGGGGCATGCGCCGTGGCCTGTGGAGACGGTGCGGGCGTTTCTCGAAATGCAGTGCGGGCTTTCCCCTGCGCATCCTACGCCCGGCGCGATCTTTCCGACGCATGACTGTGCGCTGGAGTTCTGGCAGCGGCGCATGGCGGAGGGGCGGCTGCTGGCTCCGTTTCATGTGACGCATGTGGACGCGCACAGCGACCTCGGCATCGGGTATCCCGGAACGGGGTTTGTGCGCAACGGCGTTCTTCCCATGCAGCCGGACAAGCGCTGCGACATTGGCCGGTATCGTGCCCAGAAGCAGCTCGATGAGGCGAATTATCTGCTGTTTGCGATCGCCTTCCGGTATGTCGCCGCACTGGACAACGTACGGAATCCCCGCTCGAGACCCGATGTGCCGCAGGAGATCCTTGTGCCGGGGCGTGCGGACGCGATCCGACTGGATTCTTTTGCCGCGCGGCTTATGGAATCGAAGAACGGAAGCGAACCGCTCGTGCCGTTTCATGTGTATGAGGACTATCGCACGTTTTCGAGCGACGCTGCCTATGATTTTGTGACGCTTGCGATCTCACCGCGCTATGCGCCCGCGGCCGCCGACGCGCTTGTGCCCGTGATCGGAGCGTATATCGCGGAAGAATAGGGGAAGAACGGTTTTTCTTGAAGAAAACAGAGGACATAGAGAGGAGGCTGCGCTGCGGGGAAAAGACGTTTCTCGGCGCGTCCTGCTTACGACACGAAAAACGGACGGTTCGTATGTGAACCGTCCGTTTTGTGTTATGTTGGCGCGAAGTTCTAAGGACAGCAGGGAAGCTTTCCCGCAATCAACCCTCTTTTGCTACCGTTTCTATTTGCAGAGAAGCGGTAAAGAAGAGAACGTCTTTCGCCTCGGATCAACCCTCGCTGCGGCGTTTGCGCTGCGCCGCATTCCAGCCGAGCCCCGCAAGCGCAACGATGGCCAGTCCGGCCCAAAGCCAAGGCATGGAGCTGTCGCCCGTGACGGGGATCTCACTGTCCTCGACCACGACCAGCGTGAATATCGGACTGTCTACGGAGCCGTTCGCATTGCTGACCTTGCAGTAGTAGCGATAGCCCTTGTTCTCCATAGCCACGGCCGAAGTGGTGTATTCGGGATCGGTCGCGTCCTCAATGCGTTTCCAGCCATTGCCGCGATCCACATACCATTGATAGGTATCCGCGTTTTCCGCAGTTACACGCATGGTGCCGGTCTTTCCGACGGGAACGGTGACCTGCGTGTCCTCCGTGGGCGCGGTGATGACGGGCATATCCGATGCGCCGGGCTCTACCTTGTCCATGACGAGCATTTTGTGATATACGCCCATCCAATAGGGCAGCGTGTAGGTGGTCGAGCCCTCGAGACAGTTCGGGTTATCCGAGTTCAGGATATAGGTGGAGTTATTGAACTTGTGGATCCCGCGCTCGTCCGGCGCGGCGACTGCATACTCCACGTCCAGCTTGCCGCTCAGCGGCGTACCGAGCGCGCTGAGATCGTACTGGCCGTAGGTGATGCCGCCGGTCAGCAGGATGGCGATGATGCCCTCTGCACCGATAGCCGTGGGCGGCAGACTGGTCTTTTTGATCGAAAGGCCGCCGCGTGTGGACAGGTCGCGGCTGTAGCTCTCAAGGTCGAACACCATGATGTCGTCCCGCGCATTGTTCGAAGCGCACAAGCGTCGCGTATCTACCGGATGGCGGGACAGGCTCCACGCTGCGGTCTCCAGAATACTGTTGCCGTATGCGTCCTTGATCGACTTGGACGGATATGCAAGCTGGTAGATGTAGTAGAGGAGCGGGTTTTCACTGTACTGGAACGATTCGGTCCACCACTGATCGAGCGCATCACGGTAAACGTTCAGCGTATCGGCGTCCTTTTCAAGCTGGAAGAGGACATAGAACGCGAGCGCCGCCATTTCCTCGTCGGAATACTGGGCGAACATCCGCAGCAGGAAGTCCTTTTCCTGCGTGAGCGGCACTGCGCCGGGCACACCCATGAGAGCGGGCAGACCACCGGCGTTCAGCGCGTCGGTCAGCGAGTAGGAGCCAAGCGTGCTGCCGAGCAGCGGCGCAGCGTATTTGTTCAGGAACTCCTCGTCGCGCGCTTTGTGCGTAGCCATCACATCGCCGTAGAGGTAGGAGCCGTTTTCAAGCAGCAGACGGTATTCGTTTTCCCACTTTTCATAGCCGGTCGTATAGGCGGCGAGCTTGAAGGCGGTCAGCAGCACGGCTGCGGTCAGCGGCGACGACGGCGCGCCCCAGCGATAGGTGTAGAAATATTGGCGGTTCATCTTGCCCCATGTCGGTGGCTGGCCGCTTGCATCCACGAGCATGTACTCGTTGTCCGCAAGGTGCTGGGCAAAACGATCCATCGTGTTTGCGATGATGCCCGCAAGCTCGATGTCCTCCGTGCGGAACACGTCGAATGCGAGCTTATAGAGGAAGAGGTGTCCGATGATCTCATCCGTGGAAGTATCGCCCTTGTAAACGATATCCTGGAGCTTCACGCCCGAGCCGAGCAGGTCGTTCCAGAGGCGCGCGGGGATCTCGCCGGAAGCGTCCACGCGAATGCCCTTCAGGTCTTCGCCGTTGACAACGCCGCCGCTCTTGGATTTTCCGACGGCAATGCGGTTGGATGCGCTGTAATCGGAAAGATCGTAATAGATCTCGCCGCTGTAGCTGTCTGCGTTGCCGCCCGCTTCACCGTGCAGCGAATAGGTACGGGCGATGAATCCGCCGAGGCTGCGGCTGCGGCGGGCAAAGTCGCCGCTCGAGGTGCGCGGATCCGCCCATGCGCTCTCATCGAGCGGACGGTTCTGCCCGAGCGACCAGTTCTTTGCGGGAGAAACGTCGGGAACGGAAATCGAATAGTTTCCGCCCTTCTTCAGCGCCTTTTCGGAGATGCTCTTGCCGCCGTTGTTGTAGACCGGGAGCGTGCCGTAGAGGTCATATCCGCCGTCCGGAATGTAGCGGACGTAGGCTTCGGTATCGCCGGTGCGCATGGAGATGTTCGCAAGCAGCAGGACCGCTTCCGTCGAACGGGTGGCGGAGGTGCGGGCTTCGTTCGTCATGCGCTGCAATTCGCTGTTTTTCGGGGCCTTTTTCAGCTCGTCGCGGAGAACGGCGTAGCGCATCAGCTCGCCCGCGCCGTACATGGCCGTCCAGAGTCCGTCGTTGTCGGTCTCCCACGGGATCCATTGCGAGCCGTTCCAGTAGGCTTCGGACACCATGCCGCGGCGGGAAACATACTGCTGCGTCGTGTTCGACATGACGGAGGCTTTTTCCGCGCCCGTCATCTCGATCATTGCGATATGCGTGACGCCGCTCGCCATGACGGTCCAGATGCCGTTTTCACCGTCGGGCACAATGCCGAGCACCTTGCCGGACGTGGAATCGGCGCTGTAAAAGTAGCGGTCGCCCATGAAGCGCATTTCACGGTCGCGCGCGGTGGGCGCATTCGCGTCCCGGCGCAGAACGCCGTAATCCGTGATCGACCAGGTCGCGCCGTCTGCCGTAACCGCCGTTTGATAGGCGGAGCGATCCGACGACTGGACGCAGCCGCGCACTTCGTCCGGCAGGGATGCATCGCTCGATGCATAGCGTGTGACGATTTTTTGGAGGTTTTTGACCTCCTTGGCGGGTACGCCCGCGTAATGGACGATCCCGGAGCCGCCTGCGCCGCTCGTGGGCGCCTGCTTGACGGTCAAGGCCGCGCTTGCGGTCAGACCGTTGCCGGACGACACGATCTGCGTCGCGGTAATGGTAGCTTTACCGGGCTTGACTGCCGTAACGCGGCCCCACGCATCCACTGTGGCGACGGAGAGATCGCTGCTTTCCCAGCGCAGCATACGGTCCATAACGCCGGCAGAGAAGGCATAATCCAGCGTGCGGCTGTCGCCGGGCAGGAGCTCCCAGCTTTCCGGGACGATGAGTTGGAACGTTTCGCCTGCCGCTGCGGCCGGGGACACGATCCCCAGGATCAGCACGGCGGCCAGAAGGAAGGATAACACGCGCTTCATACTTTACCTCTCAAGTATCTGTGTTTTATTGCTCCGCAGATTCCCCTGCGGCGATCTTCTGCTTGACCTGCGCGAGCCGCTCGCCGTAGAGCGGATACCGCGTGATGATGAGGCAGCCGATGAGCACAAGCCCCGCGGGCAGGAAGCTCATGGCGACCTTAAAGCCCGTGGCGGCGCTTGCGACCTGCGTCTGCGCGCCCTCGACATATCCGAAGATTCCCATGATCAGGCTCAGGATCACCGCCTGCAGGCCGGAAGCAAAGCGGATGATGAACGCCTGTATGCCATAGAACGCGCCTTCACGCCGCAGCCCTGTCACGGACTGATCCTCGTCGATGATCTCCGTATAGAGGAGCTTGGGCATCAACAGACCGCCGGTCACGCCGAGACCGAGCAGGACGGACAGCACAACGGACAGGATGAAGCTGCTCGAGAAGAAGAAGCCGCAGGCCACGAGCGCAAAGAGCAGCAGGCTCAGGATGTAGGTCTTCTTTGTGCCGATGCGGTTTGAGACAAAGATGACGAGCGGCGTGAACAGCAGCGCAGAGACGAACACCACCGAGGTGATGACCATGGCCGCCATGTCCACATCGGGGAAGATGTACTTTGCGTAGTACGGTACGGCCGCCATCAGCAGCAGGCGTGCCGTTTCGACAAAGAACACGCAGCAGACGCAAATGAGAAAGCTGCGGCTGCGGAAGGTCTGGCGAATGGATTGGAGCAGCGGGAGCGACGGCTGCGCCGCATGCTTCGGGTTTTCGCGGATACCGAACACGGTGAGCAGCATGACGATCGCGCCGATGCAGCCGAAAATGGTCGCCATGGCGGACCAGCCGTATTTTGTAAAGACGGGTTCCACCGCGACGGAGGCGATGACGCCGCCAAGCACGTCCGCGACCTGCGCGATGCCGATGATGCGGCCGCGATCCTTCTCCTTCTCATACATGTCCGGCACGACCGCTTCCCAGTTCAGAAGCACGGTCGTGAAGAAGAAATCATATACGCAGAGCGAAAGCGTATAGTACAGGATCTGTGCCGTGGGCGTTGTGAGGCTTGCGGTCGGCGGCGAAAATACGAAGATGAAGCACAGGCCGAAGGGGATCGCACCAAACAGCACATAGGGCAGACGTCGTCCCAGCTTTGTGTGCGTACGGTCGGAGATGAACCCCATCAGAGGATCGTTGATGGCGTTCCAGATGGAGTAGATGATCATCGCGATGCCGATGGCCTTGGCGTTGAAGCCCAGCGTATCGATATAGAAGAAGCTGAGCCATGTGCCGATGATCGTGCCGAACAAACTGGCGGTGAAATTGCCGCCGCCGTACAGGATCTCGCGCCAGAGCGGAAGCCGCTCGCCGGTATAGGGCTTGACAAGTTTCATATGGACCTCCTATTTTGCCGGTTCGACCGGCAGATTGAAGCAGTGCAGCTGTAAGAACGAATAGAGTTTCAGCGCTTCCGCCCGCTTGACGCCGGCCTTTTGCCCGAACCAGCGGGACTGTGCGTCCAATGCAAGCAGAAGGGTCGGCTCCACTTGAGAGCGATGACGTTTCACGGCGTCGAGCTTTGCATCCCAGAATGCGCCGATGTCCGCGTAGGCGTTCGGCTCCGCCGTGAAGTATTGGCCGAGGATCCCGACCTGCCAGGGGTCCGTATGCCGCGCGTTGTCCGGCAGGCGCGGACAGAAATCGCAGACCGCGTCCATGACCGCATAGCGCACTGCCCAGCCGGTCTTGATGTGATCGCGGTGGCATTCGTTGGTCAGCGTCGGGTCAACGGAAAATACCGCGTCCGGCCGAAGCCTGCGAATGACGGGGACGATCTTTTCCGCGATCTGCTCCGCCGTGGCGTCGGTCTTGTCCGCAAAGCCGAGGAAACCTGCGCTCTGCACGCCGAGACGCGCCATGGCGTCCAACGCCTCGCGCTGCCGCAGGGAAAGCCCGTCCCTGTATTGGTCGGGCGGGCAGTCGAGCCGGTCGTCCGTTACGGTCAGGCCAAAGACCTCCGCGCCGCGGCTCAGAAGATAGGCCATCGTGCCGCCTGCGCCGATCTCGTTGTCGTCCGGGTGCGGCTGAATGAAGAGCGCGCGGCGAACGGTTTCGAGCTTCGGCACTGCGGCAAGTTCGACTGCAAGTCGCTCCATCATTGCGCGCAGCCTCCGAAACTCTGCCGGACACGTTCCTTGAGTCCGGCTTCATCTTCCGGCTGTACGCCGTCGAGCTCCATCGCCCAGAGCAGTGCGCCTGCGACCGGCTCCGTCGAGATGATGCGGATGCGATAGTCGCCCGCTTTTGCAAGACTGCTGCGCAGCGTATCGATGGCAAGCGGACACTCACAGCGCGTGAACTGGGAACCGAGCAGCACCACGTCGACGGGCGACGGAAGCGCGAGCTCTTCTGCGATGCAGCGAATGGAGAGCGCGTAATCCTCGCCGCTGTCGATCAGGATGCGGCGTGCGACCGCATCGCCTGCGCCGGCCGCTTCGTGCAGTAGCTGCGAGATCCTGCGGTACGCGGCCGCCATATCGCCGTAGATCTGCATCGCGACGGCCTGGCAGAACGCATCGCGGGCGTCGATGCCGAGCCAATCGAAGAACATTCCTGTGAGAGCGGTCTCCTTGCCGCGCTTGAACAGCGCCGTATAGACCGCACGGATCGCCGCGGGAACGAGATAGCCGCTGCCGCCGAGATCGCCGGTCAGATCGTTGTGCCCGCCGATCTGCATGGTGCGTCCGTCCGCCGCAATGCCCGCCACGGAATAGCCCGTACCGTTTACGGCGGAGACGCCGGAACGCCCCGCTTCGGCTTTTACGCCGAGGTATGCGTCGTTGGACAGAAGAAAACGGGAAAATCCCATGCCCGCGAGGATCTGTGAGATGAATTCATGCTGCATGGGCGTATCGACGCCGCTCATGCCGAACGCCGCGGCGCGCAGACCGTCTGCGGAAACGTCGGCCTGCTCCAGCAGCGGAAACACGATCCCGCTCACTGCGTCCGCAAGCGCGCCCATGCCGCCGGGCAGCGCTTCATGGTTGGTCGAGCCGCCGCGGACGGTCAGCAGCGTATCCGTCGCCGTGTTGTACAACGCACAGCGCGTCTTGGTTCCGCCGCCGTCGAGTCCCAGATACCAGCAGTTCTGCATTCCGTTATTCCCTTCCTTCAAAGAACGATGATTTCAAATGCGTCCGGTGCGCTTCGAGCAGCGCGTCGAGAACGGTTTTTGTTCGCCGGAAATCGCCCGCCAGCGGGTGGCTGAGCGCCGCGGCAAGCGCGTCCTGATAGCGGCCGGAAAACGCCGCGCGCGCAGCGAGACGTTCGTAGGACTTGACCGCCTGCATCAATCCTGTGATGTGCTCGGAGGCCGTGCTGCGCAGGGGAAGCGGTTCCGCGCCGTCGCGTGTGATGCGGCAGCGGATCTCCGCAACGTCCTCGGGATGCAGCATGGGCAGCATTCCGCGGTTCTGCACGTTGACCACATGCATTGCGCCGGTATCGTTTTCCAGCGCTTCGATGAGACGGACCGCCGCAGTCGAGTACATCGCGCCGCCGCGTTTTTCGAGCAGCGCGGGCGCGGTATCCGTCGCGGGGTCGGCGTAAAGCGCAAGCAGCTTGTGTTCCAGCGCAAGACAGACCTCGCCGCGTGTCTTCCGTTCGTCCTGGCAGGCGGCAAGCATTTCGTTTCGGTGGTAATAATAGTTGAGATAGCCGCAGGGGAACCCGCCGATCGCGCGCAGTTCTTCCGGCGTGTACTTCATATCCGGGATGTTGTTGAGCCCGGACTGCTCGATGGGAAGGGACAGTACGCGCTCCAAAAGCTCCGTCTGTCCGTCGTAGATACCCGTGATCCAGCAGAGATGGTTGAGGCCGGTAAACTCACACTCGACCGCCTCGCCAAGCAGCGTTTCCGCCTCGCGCGCGAGCTTTACGGGGATGTTGCACAACCCGATGCAGCGCAGGCTCGGCCGCACGTGAAGCAGGGCTTCCGTCACAAGGCCGGAGGGATTTGCAAAGTTGATGAGCCACGCGTTCGGCGATGCGTATTTCTGCACGGCGTCCGCGATCTCGTCGATCACGGGAATGGTGCGAAGCGCGCAGGACAGGCCGCCGAGCCCCGTGGTCTCCTGTCCGATCAGACCGTGCTGCAGGGGGATGCGTTCGTCGAGAATGCGTGCGGGCATCTTGCCGACACGGATCTGCGTGATGACATAGTCCGCGTCGCGGACGGCCTTGCGATAGTCGCAGTAGCGCTCGACACGCGCCTTGGCCGACGCTTTGCGCAGCATGCGTTCCGTCAGAGCGGCGAGGACCTCGCAGCGCTCCATGTCCGTATCGCAAAACGCGAAGGTGTCGATATGCAAACGATCTTGACAGCGGAGGAAACCATTGATCAGTTCCGGCGTGTATGTGCTTCCTGCTCCGATGACGGCGATACGCAGTGAATGCGGCATATAGAATTGCTCCCAATGAATTTATTAAGTTACTTAATTATATTCAATATAGCATCGGAGCGCCTCACTGTCAAGGGGGCGGATGCGGGAATTCCGCGTAGGATCTGGGCAGTCTCGCCTCTTTACAGGATACTGAAGTTCCTTTATAATACCATGCAGCGGACGCAGCGAATGCACCCGGTGCGAACGTGCTTGTGCCGTGCGAAACGCGCGGCCGCACGAGGAACGTTGTTCCGCAGAGCAAAGGGGAAGGAGTTGGAACGCATGTGCGCAGTATTTGCCGCAGATATGAAGGAACAGAACCGTTTGCAGGTCTATCATGCGATCCGCCAAACCCCCGGCCAGGCGGTCACGCGAACGGAGATCGGGCGGAAAACGGGGATCTCTGCGCCGACGGTGCTGAAAATATTCGATTTTTTTGAACGGCGGGGACTGTTGGTTTCGGAGGGCGAAAAAAACGTCATGGACGCCGGGCGCAAGCCGAGCGTATTTCGATTTGTTCCTGCCGCCGCGCTTACGGTGGGCGTGACCTACGACGGGCATGTGCTGGAAATGTCGCTTGTCGATCTGAACTATCAAACGGTAAAACACAGACGGTTCCCGCTGACGACGGACGTCGCATCCATGGTCGGAGAAACGCTGCCGCGCTGTCTGCCGGAGTTTACGGCCGGGGCGCCGAGGATCCTGGGGATCGGCGTATCCCTGCCCGCGTCGGTAAATAATGCGGAAAAGCGGATCACCTATCAGGCGTTCCCCTCTTTTCGGGAGCGTATGTCGAAGGGAAGCCTTATGCCGGAGTGCAACGCGCTGGAAAAGCGCATGGGCGTGCCGGTCCTGCTTGAAAACGACGTGAACTGCGCTGCGATCGCGGAATACCGGCAGCTTGGACTCGGCGAACAGGACGACCTCATCTATATCATGCTGGGCGGCGGCGTCGGCGCAGGGCTTGTGATGGACGGGCGGCTGCGGCGCGGCGGGAATTTTTCCTGCGGCGAGATCGGATACATGGTCTGGAACGCGGACTACCGGGGCGACAGCAGAACGGGCTATCTCGAGGATCTGCTCTACCGCGCGCCGAAGGAACGTTATGGCGTCGATCTGCTGCGGACGGACGTTTCCGTGCCGGAAGCATTGGTGAGCGAGCTGGCCGATACACTGGCGATCGCCATTGCCAATCTGTCCAATGCGCTGGATGTGAGCCGGTTTATTCTCGGCGGCTGTGTGGCGGAACGATTGGGCGAGCTGCTGCTTCAGGAAGTGAACGCACGCCTGTTCCGGCTTTGTGTCCATGATGCCTATCTCATTCCGGCGTGCTGTGCCGACGGATGCGCGCGCGGCGCGGCCTCGCTTTTGATCCAACAGGAACTGGACAAATTTCTCTCCGATCGCGGTGATCCAGAGCCGGACGCATAAAGCGCGTTTTCGTCCTGAAAAACAAACCGAAGGAAAGCGCTCCCCTTTTTGCTTTTTTCAAAAGCGGGAGGGGGACTTTTTCTGCTGAAAAACAACAGGAAACGCTGCGTGGACGGGGAAACGGCGAAGAGAAGGCCTTCTTTCCACCATCACAATCTGCCCCGCAAAAGAAACGGGCGGTTCGTATGTGAACCGTCCGTTTTGTAGAGCGCAGACCCAAACAGCAAAAGCACGGTAAGCATATGACCAAGCCGACGTTTTCCGGCAGCGTTTGCCCAGAAGAAGACCGTTCGCGGCCTACGTCCGCGCGCCGCGCTCCGTGACCC
The DNA here is from genome assembly GCA_000432015.1 of Clostridium sp. CAG:1024. Taxonomy (GTDB): domain Bacteria; phylum Bacillota; class Clostridia; order Christensenellales; family CAG-138; genus CAG-1024. Next base: position 29,089 of record HF985530.1, read on the forward strand.
GTACCCAGTAACCGCCGGAGCGCGTGCGGATGAAGCGGGTAAAGCCGGACAAATGCCGCGGCGGCAAGGGGCTGTACTCGCCGCGCACCGCAAACAGGCGATACCGTTCCCGACCGCTGATCCATTCGCCCTCCAGGTGCTCCAGTACGCCGCTGCCGGAGATCCGAACGAATTGAGCACCGGGGAAGATATGCGGGAACGGATTATCGCAGCGCTCGCGGGCAATAGCATTCGGCAGCTCCAGCAGCGCTTCGACCTGTTCATCCCATGCCCTGCGGTGCGACGCGCACTCTGCTGTGTCGGCAGGCGGGCGCTGTGCGGAAGACGGTTTCTGCGGCGATGGCTCCGCCTTTGTGCCGGACAGCGCCGTGCGGAATGCGTCCGCCGATGCGTGCGTTTCCCTTGCACGCTCGCTCTGCGCGGCGCTCCTTGCGCCCTCCTGCGTGACCAGCGGAAGCACGGGCGTATTCAGCCGGGAAAAGGCTGCGTCCGCGCGCCGCAGCAGCGCCATAAAGGATTCCGAATCCGCGGCGCTCTCCTGTACGGAGGGCGGGACGCGATCCTCGGCTCTTGTGAAGTGCAGCAGTTTGCCCGCAGTTTCCCGTACCGGCTTGGCTTGCCGGGGCGTGTCGCCGTGCGCGGGCATGCTTTGCGCTTCCGCGCGCTGCACGTCATCCGCGGCAGGCTGCGCGATCGTTTCC
>HF985531.1:0-3905 GCA_000432015.1 Clostridium sp. CAG:1024
ATGAGCCAGAACTCCATGCGCTACGCCTGGGAAGCGGAGGAGGTCGACGCCAAGCTCAAGACCATCATGAAGAACATTCACGACGCCTCCGCAAAGGCTGCGGAGGAATACGGCTTCGGCTACAATCTTGTCGCCGGCGCCAACATCGCCGGCTTCCTCAAGGTCGCTGAGGCCATGCTCGCCCAGGGGCTCGTCTGAGCTGCAAGAACGGTTTCCTCCCTTGTAAAAAGCGTCCGATCCCTGTGGGGATCGGACGCTTTCTTATGTTCGTGTGTCACGCAGCGTTTTTCGCGTTACTCTGCTTCAATATAGAGCTGCCAGAGCGCAAACAGCGGCACATAGGTGTCCTGCGTGCTCTCCGGACATGCAAAATTAATGATGTAGAAGCAGTCGGCCCCCTTACGCGCGGTAAGGAAATACAGCAGGTTCACTCCCTCGATGTCTCTCACATAGGTCGTGTACAGGTTGCCGAGGCCATCGTCCTGAAAGTCGTTCTCAAGATCGTAGCCCATTTTGAGCAGCGTCGTATACGCCTTCATGTCCAGCGTATCGGGATCGAAGCCCGCCTCGCGGCAAGTGTCAAATGTCTCCCGCACGGCTGTCACAATGAAATTATCCGAGATGAAAACGCCGTCCGCACCTTCAACCTGCTGCCGGATCAGTCCGTCGGGCAGATACATCGTCAGTCCGTCGCAGACAGCATAGTCAACAAGTCCCATTTCCTCCGCGGTAGGGATCTCATCGCTCCAATAAAAATCCATCGTCTCCGCAGAAGCCGCAAAGTCCTCGCCCCATGTGCCCTTCTTCGTCATGTCGAGGAAGCGTACCGTATAGAGCGTGTCACCCGCAAGCGCCGCACGATCCAGCCCGCGCACAACGGTCTTTTTCTCCGCATTGCTCGCAGTATAGGTCACGCGCAGTCCGCTCAGGCCGTCAATCTCAGCCGTTTCAAAGGATTCTATCGCGATCTCGGGCGTCTGTTCCCAGCCGAGCTGCTCGGTCAGCTCGTTCATGAGCCGTTCGGTATATGCGGCCTCGGTCTCCGGCAGCACGCCGCCCTGCTCCTGCCGTACCGTGATGAAGGATTTGTCCTTCTTGGGTTTGGGCGCGTTCAGGCGCATCGGATCTTTGCCGTCCTGCGTAAAGCCCTTCGGCTCGTCAAAGTTGAAGCTAATCAGCACGGGCGGCTCCGGCGTGGGTTCCGGCGTCGGCTCCGGGGTCGCCTCAGGCGTGGGTTCCGGGGTTACGACGGGTTCTGCCGTCTCTTGAACCGTGGGCTCCGGCTGCTCGGGCTGCGACTGGGCGCATCCGACTGCGCCGAAAACCAGCAGCAGCGCAAGCGCAAGTACAAGCAGCGCGCTGGTCTTTCGATACCGCATTCTCAGAATCCTCCTTGTTTTTCCTTCTCTTTCAGTATACCAGAGATTTTACGCCCCGTAAAGGATAATTCCCTCTTCCATAGCCGCTCTCTCGAGCGCCGCCCACGGATCGTTTCTCGATTCGAAGCCTATCTCGCAGCGCAGGTCTCCACGATCTGACGCATTTCCTCCATATGCCGCAGCATATCCTTTGCAAGCGCGATTTGACAGCGTGTCCGCACAAGATTGTGCTCCGGATAATCCGTTTTGAAATACGGATCTCCGAGAAGATAATCGCCGAGAAAACGCGTCGCAAGCTCCGCCGTCAGCGCAAGGCAGGACAGCGGCAGCGTTTCGATCTCGCGTGCGCTCAGCGCCGCCTTTGTTTTCTCCAAAAAACCCTCGGTAAACGCACGGAACACGGAAAGATTCAATCCCGCGCGCTCCGGCTGTTTGCAGTCCTCCTCGACGTCGTTGGCCGCATATCGGATCGCATCGCCGAAATCGTGTCCGACGAGCCCGGGCATGACCGTATCGAGATCGATTACGGCAAGCGCACCGCCGGTCTCGCGGTCAAAGAGCACGTTGTTGATTTTCGTATCGTTATGCGTGACGCGCAGCGGAAGTTCGCTCCGCTCGTATAACGCCGTCAGCCGGCAGGCCTGTTCCCGAATATCGGATAAAAACGCGAGCTCCTCCCGCACCTCGGCGGAACGGCCCAGCGGATCCGCTTCCGCGTTTGCAAACAGCGTCTCGAACCGGCGCTTTGTATTGTGAAAATCGGGGATCGTTTCATGCAGCGCCGCCGCGTCAAAGTCCGAAAGCTGCATCTGAAACTCGCCGAATGCGCGTCCGGCGTTTTTGACAACATCGAGATCGCTGCAAACAGTATACGTTACGGAAGGAATGAAATTAAACAGTCTCCAAAAACCATTATCGTCGAACACATAGGTCTTGCGATCCTTCGTATGATGAAAGTGCAGCGCGACGCGACCGGGCGTCTTTTCCCGGATGTGCTCCGTTACACGGTCAATGTTCTCCATGACCTCGACCGGTTTTTGAAACACATAGGTATTGACAGCCTGTACGATATAAGAACGCTCCGTGCCGTCCGCACGGCGCGTGTCCACTCGATAGGTTCGGTTCACATTCCCGACCTTGATCTCTTCAAATCCGAGAAACTCCCCCGCAATGCGGAACGCATCGCAGACCTCACGCAGTTTTTGTTCCATTTTGGATGCTTCCTGCTCCCCCGTTCCCAAATTGCGTCCGCTGTTTATGCAGACGCACGCTTTATTATCATAGCCCGCCAGAGGTGAGAGGTCAACCGTTTTCTCCGAGCTTTGCCCCCGCAATCTGTCAAGAATGTGAACTGTTGCGCCGGCACTTGCGCGATATGATTTTTGTGATTATACTATCTGGTATGCAAAACCATCAGAACTGTTCCGACCGATTGTGTCGAAACCTTTATCAAGTAGATAGCGGAGGATTTTATCATGAGCAGCAGCTACCAACTGATCGCAAGTTCCACGGTCGATCTGCCCAAGTCGTATCTGGACGCACGCGGCATTCCGTGCGCACTGTATCACTTTATGATCGACGGCATACAGCACAATGACAATTTTGGCCTCGACATGTCCTTTGGGGACTTCTACGAATTGATCCGCAAGGGCGTGATGCCCACGACCTCGCAGCCGAACGCCGATGAGCACGTCGCGCTGTTCGAGCCGTATCTGGCGCAAGGCAAGGACATTCTGTATCTCTGCTTCTCTTCCGGGCTGTCAGGCGGCTACAACTCCGCCTGTGTCGCGCGGGATACGCTCGAAAAGCGCTATCCCGAGCGCCGGATCGCCATCGTGGACACGCTCGGCGCTTCCTCCGGCTACGGTCTGCTCGTGGACGCGGTCGCGGACCTGCGCGACCGGGGCGCGAGCTTTGAAGAGGCTCTCGCCTTTGCGGAAGAGAAAAAGCTGCATGTACACCACTGGTTCTTCTCGACGGATCTGCAGCATTATAAGCGCGGCGGCCGTGTCTCCGCCTCGTCGGCGCTCATCGGCACGATCCTCGGCATCTGCCCGCTGCTCAACATGGACTGCCACGGCCATCTGATCCCGCGCAAAAAGGTCAAGGGAAAGAACAACGTCATTCGCGAGATCGTCAGGTGCATGGAGCGCCACGCCGACGGCGGCGCGGCGTACTCCGGCAAGTGCTTCATCTCCGAATCCGCCTGCTACGATGACGCGCGCAAGGTGGCCGATCTCGTTGAAGCAACATTCCCGAACCTCGACGGCCCCGTCATGATCAACAGCGTCGGCACGGTCATCGGTTCACACACCGGCATCGGCACGGTCGCGCTGTTCTTCTTCGGCGACGAGCGCGGCGAATGAGCCGTTTTCGGCCATCCCGTGGTTTCTCCGCGGCACAAAACGGTCTGCCCCCCGGCGGGGACAGACCGTTTTTCTTGCGGGCGATTGCCGTTTAATCCATAGAAGGCGCATACACCGTGCCGACAAACATCAGCGCGCCGCCGTCCGCCGTGATCGCATA
>HF985531.1:3926-10028 GCA_000432015.1 Clostridium sp. CAG:1024
TAGAGGAATGGGCGTTTCAGCGTAAAGTCGAGCTGCTCGAGCCCCTCCGGCGGCAGACCCATCGCCATCGCGTCGATCATTGTGTATGCGGACGCCGCAACGCCCTTTTCGTTGACCTCGATAAAGGACTGCTGCTTGATCTGGGAGACCGCGGCCGGCTGCGCTGTCATTGCGGAAAAGTCCGCCCTCTCCGTGAAGATGTCCTCCGCGCCCAGCGCCTTGATCAGCGGCGCAAGGTCGAAATCGCTGCTGAAGCGGAACTTCGGGATCCGATAGGTGATGTCCGCATCGCGGCTCTCGCCGCCCTCGAGCAGGGTGTTCAGCGCGTTTTCGCGGGAAAGCAGCTCGGACAGCGTTGTGTTTTCATCAGGCAGGACAAAGGTCATCTGGCCGCCCTCCGCAAGCCGCAGCGTCGCACGGGCAAAGCCGTCGCCGCGATAGTAGGTCGTGAACTCCTTCTTCTGCGTCATGTACTCCGCGTCAATGTCGCCCGCAAGGGTATGGAACGGCAGCTTCTCGTTCTTCTCCTTCATAAACTCATCATACCATGCGGCGCGGTAATCGATCGTGTTGATAATGGCCATGATCGTCTCGGGATCCAGCGAGAAGGAAGGCTCCAAATTGCTCGTGTTTTCGCGGATCCAAGCAATCATCTTGTCAACGGTCGTTTCGTCCGTAAAGTCCACGTTGAAAAGGCTCGCATAGAGATCGTCCGTGGCAGTCGCTTTGAACGCGTCCTGGAACTGCACGTCGTTCTGCATCCAGAGCGAGTTCGCGATCTTGAGCTTGGCCGCTTTGTTGTCGCGGTACAGCATACGGAGCAGGTTTCCGAGCTCTTTTGCCATGGCCGCCGCATCCTCCGTGTGCAGCACGGACTCGAGATTTGCCTTTGTTTCACCGGAAGCGCCGTTTGCAAGAAGCGTCAGCGCATAGTACAGCGACAGCGGCGAATAGTTCTCGTTCTGTCCCGCGTTCGTGAGGAGCTTTTCGGCGCTGCTCTGCGCAAAAGCGTTCAAAGAAGCAATGGTCTCGTCCTTGACGGGGTTGTCCTCTCGCACCTTCCACTGCGCTTCGTAATCCTCCTCGGAAATGGCAGCCGGATAGGTCACGGTATTGGCCGCGCCGGATGCAGCGGCGGAAGTGCCGCCCTTTTTCGTGCAGCCCGCGCTCAGCAGCAGCACCGCGGCAAGCCCGATCGAAAGTATACGTTTCATCATTGTATCCTCCTTATGCACCGAAAGCGTTCTTTGTTTTTTCTTCGCTTTCGGTTCCATTTGCTGTTAACACTTCGCCGTTTGGCGTTTCGTTGCACCGATCCCGTAATTTTTTCAGGATCCTGCTCTCGAGCCGTGAAACCTGCACCTGGGAAACGCCGAGCTGTCTTGCGATCTCGGACTGCGTTTTGTCTCTGAAATACCGGAGAAGTATGATCTGCTTTTCCCGCGGCTCCAGCGTGCAGAGCAATTCCTTGAGCAGCAGCCTGTCCACAAGCGCGCCCTCGCTTGCGCCGTCCTCGATCAGTTCCTGCCGCTCCGCGCCCTCGTCCTCATAGACCGGCTCGTTCAGCGAAACGTGCGGACGTCCCGCATCGAGCGCAAGCGCGACCTCCTCTGCGTCGACGCCGAGCGCAGCCGCAATCTCCGCAACGCCCGGCTCTCTGCCCGTTTCCCGGTGCAGGCGCTCCCCCTGCGCCATAGCACGGATCGCCAGCTCCTTCAGCGAACGGCTGACCTTGACCATCCCGTCGTCGCGCAGAAACCGTTTGATCTCACCCGCAATCATCGGCACGGCATAGGTCGAAAACCGCACCTCATACGCCGTGTCGAAGTGCTGTACCGCCTTGACGAGCCCCATGCAGCCGAGCTGATACAGGTCGTCGTACTCAACGCCGCGGCCAAGATATTTTTTCACAACAGATTTGACGAGCGCAAGATTCGCGGAGACGAGCGTTTCCTCCGCTGTCCTGTCGCCGGCGCGCGCCCGTTTGAGCAGCGCCCGCGTCTCCTGCTGCGTGAGCAGCCCTTCGCTCAAGCGCCGTCCCGCCGCGCAATGCGTTTTTTCATCGTCACGCTCGTTCCCTGCCCGGGCACGGATTCGATCACGACCTCCTCCATGAACGCCTCCATGACCGTGAAGCCCATGCCGGAGCGCTCCAGCTCGGGCCGCGTGGTAAAAAACGGCTGCCGCGCCTGCTCTATGTCGCGAATGCCCACGCCGTCATCCCTGACTGTGGCCGTGAACAGGTCGCCCTCCAGCGTGCAGCGCAGATGCACCATGCCGCTCCGGTTCTCATATCCGTGGATGATGGCGTTCGTCACCGCCTCGGAGATCGCCGTGCGCACATCGGAAAGCTCCTCGATCGTCGGGTTGAGCTGCGTGCAGAACGCCGCCGCGCAGGAACGCGCAAAGCTCTCGTTTTCGGACAGGCTCAAAAAATCCAGACGCATTTCGTTGTCTGCCATGTGTTCCCCTCCTCCCCTCTATGCCCGCTCCACGAGCGCGTACAGGCCTGACATGCGGAAGATGCGGTCGATCGGCGTGCGAACGCCGGACACGATCAGCTTTCCGCCGCGCGCCGCCAGCGTGCGGTAGCGGCCGAGCACGACGCCCAGCCCCGCGCTGTCCATAAAGATCACGCCGGTCATGTCGAGCTGCAATTCGCGAACGGTCACGTCGGTCAGGATCATGTCGAGCGATTGCCGCACATGCTCGGCGCTGTGGTGATCCAGCTCGCCCATGAGCCGGACGATGATGCGCTGTCCTCTGCGGACGGCATTGATTTCCATGTGCATTTCCCTCCTGTCGGTACGTCCGTTATTGATTCTTTTTTTCTTCCGTTTCCTCCTGCGGCGAAAGCGCTGTTGCTTTGTCGGATTCATAGAAAGTATGTACGGGCTCATATGGATATATACAGGGAGGTGGGATTTCTTGCGTATTCTTCGCGCCGTCGGCGCGCTGCTGCTGCTCCTGTTTCTGCTGCTGGCGCCAAAGCCGCTGCTTCGCGCGCTCTCCGACGATCCTATGGCGCGGCTGTTCGAGCCCGAGCAGCCGGACTGGTACGGCGTGATCGAGGTCTGGCACATCGCCTCGTTCAAGCCCTTTCAGGGCAGCGGAACAAAATTCCTGCGGGAGCAATGCCAGCGTTTCCAAAAGCGGCACCCGGGCGTTCACATCGAGGTCATCGGCCTCACGCCGGATATGTTCGCCGCACGTATCGCCCGCGGCGCATTTCCGGACGCGTATTCCTTTCCCGCGGGTCTGCTGTACCGTGAGCGGCTCTCGGCCATGGAGCCCGTCTCCCTTCCGCCGCTGCTCGGCAATCTCCGTGCGGCGGAGGCGGACGGTCTGCTCTATGCCGTCCCCTATCTGGCAAGCGGTAATTTTCTCCTTGTCAACGAGCAGCTTGCGCAGCAAATCTGGACAGAGGACACGGAGGATGCTTGGGAAGGCGTCTCGGTCGCGATGCTGCAATCCTGGCTCGATGCAGGGCAGCTTTGCGTGCCGCCCATATGGGGCGCGCAGCTCGGTCTTGTCGGGGAAAGCCGGGCGTTTTCCGACTTTCTCGCGGGAAAAATCTCTGCCGCCGTTGCGGACGCACGCGCTTACGGGGACATCACGAGAAGCGACAGCGGCAACCTTGCCGTGCGTGCGATCCCGCTTGCCGGCTATACGGACGAGACGATGTACTTCGGCGCGGCCGCTGGCACGGACGCGACAAGGCTTGCGCTCATCCGCGAGCTTGCCGTGTTTCTGCTTTCCGACGAGGTGCAGAAGACCGTCTCGACGCTCGGCGCGCTGCCCGTGCGGCGCTATATAGAAAACGTCGCCTATGCTTCCGATTCTCTGAGTCTTTGGCAGGAGCAGAATACCGATGCGCTCCTTGCGCCCGAGCCCTTTGCATTTGAGCGTCACAAGGATGCGCTTTTGCAGGACGCCGAACGCGCACTTCGCGGCGAAACAGGCGCCGAAGCAGCGTTTTCGGAACGACTTGCTGTTGTGCTGAACGGCGAGAATTGATATAATGATAAATATGATAAGAAAGTATGCCCAATTTCGTGCCTTGCTGTCCGATATGGACGTCAAGACCGACGTGCCTCTCAAAGAACTGACGAGCTTTCGCATCGGCGGCCCGGCGGCGTTTGTCGTGCGTCCGAAAACCGAATCGGAGCTGTGCCGTGCGCTTTCCGCCGCGGAGGAGGCCGAGCTCCCCCTCCGCATCCTCGGAAACGGGACGAATGTCCTTGCCCCTGACGCCGGATTTCCCGGCCTGGTGCTGCGGCTCGACGCGCCGTTTTTTCCGCTGCTCATCGACGGCTGTACCGTTCACGCGGCCGCTGGGGAATCGCTCGCCCGTGCGGCGCACGCAAGCGTTGCCGCGGGGCTTTCCGGCATGGAAGGGCTGGAGGGAATCCCCGGCACAATCGGCGGCGCCTGCGCCATGAATGCCGGCGCGTTCGGCTCGGAGATGAAGCCGATCCTCAAGCGCGTCCGTGTGTATCGCGGCGGTGAAATCTCGGACGTGACCGTTCGCGACGAAGATCTGGGACACCGCCGGAGCGTTTTTGCGGCGCCGAGCGCCATCGTACTTCGTGCGGAGCTCGTCCTCGCCCCGGACGACGGCCATGCGGCAGAACGCACGGCGGAATTTTCACGCCGCCGCAGAGAAAAGCAGCCGCTCACGCTTCCCTCCGCAGGCAGCGTGTTCAAGCGTCCTGCGGGCCATTTCGCGGGCGGGCTCATCGAGCAGTGCGGCCTGAAAGGGCTGCGCATCGGCGGCGCGGAGGTCAGCGAAAAGCACGCGGGCTTTATCGTCAACATGGGCGGCGCGACCGAGGCGGACGTGCGCGCGCTCGTTGCGGAGATCCGGCGGCGCGTGCTTTTGAATACGGGCGTTCAGCTGGAACGCGAGCTGAAATATTGGGACGAGGTATAGACTGCTATGTATCTTTTGATCGTTACGGGGCTTTCCGGCGCCGGGAAATCTCTTGCGCTCCGCTGTCTTGAGGAGCAGGGGTATTTCTGTGTGGACAATCTGCCCTCCTCCATGTTGCAGGACTTTGTGGAGCTGTGTCATGCGGCCTCGCCGCGCGTCGAGCGCGCAGCCGTCACGATCGACAGCCGCGAAAGCCTGCTCTCGAGAAGTCCGGAGACCGTCGCGGGCTTTATCGATGCGCTCACGGTGCATCACGAGATCCTGTTTCTTGACGCGCGCGACGATGTGCTGAAAAAACGCTACAACGAGGTGCGCCGCCGCCATCCGCTTGGAGAAGCGGGCGACGCAAATACGGGGGTCGCACGTGAGCGGGTGTATTTGCAGGGCATGCGCGACCGCGCAAACTATATTCTGGATACGAGCGATATTGCGCCGAGAAATTTTCACAAGGTGATCGAAAAGGTTCTTCCGGAATATGAGAACGAGGAAATGACGCTGCTGCTGGTCAGCTTCGGCTACAAACGCGGCGTTCCCGTGGACGCGGACATTGTGCTCGACATGCGCTTTATGCCGAATCCTTTCTACGTGAACGAGCTTCGGCACCTGTCCGGCTTGGACAAGCAGGTCAGCGACTTCGTGTTTGCGCAGCCCTTTGCAACGGACTTCATGGATCGCATGGAGGACACGCTCGAAAAGCTCCTGCCGCTCTACCGCGATCAGGACAAGACCATTTTGCGCGTCTGCTTCGGCTGCACGGGCGGCCGTCACCGCTCCGTCGCCGCAGCGGAGGAAATGGCGCGCCGCTTCCACAGCAAACATTTTAACATTCGCGTCTATCATCGCGACCTGATCCTCGAGGCCGCCGACATTCGCGAGCGCTTCCAAAACGGCAACTGAGCGGACAACCCGCAAGGCCTCTTTTCCCGTTTATAAGGAGAGACGAGTCATGTCTTTTACGATCACGATCAAAGACGAGCTTTGCCGCACCCGCGTCAAGCGGCAGGACTGCTGCCTGTCTGAACTCGCGGGACTCGTGCATACTGCGGGGACGCTCCGCCTTGCAAGAACGCCCGAGCTGATCTGCCAAAGCGAATCCCAGGCGGTTGCAAAACGCGTTGCGCAGCCCTCTTCCGCTCTGTATTCTCTGGATGGCACGCTCGGTCTAGCAG
>HF985531.1:10037-12634 GCA_000432015.1 Clostridium sp. CAG:1024
CTCGGTCGAAAGGAGCAGCAGCATCGAAAGCTCCCGCTTGCGCTCGTCACGCTCTCCGGCGCGGACTGTCAAAGGCTTCTGCTCGACACGGCCGTGCTGTCGCGCGAAAACGGTGTGATCTCCTTCAATTTTGACAAACGGCTTCCGGCCGCGCTGACCGACAGTGAGGACAAGCTGCGCGCTTTTCTTCGCGGGGCGTTTTTGGGTGCGGGCTCTTGCAGCGATCCCGCGCGCGGGTATCATCTGGAGATCGCGGCGCGCACGGAGGGCTTTGCACGGGCGCTGTCCGAGCGGATTTCGTCGTTCTATCTGTCCGCAAAAAGCGCGCATCGCAAAGGCCGCTGGCTCGTGTATCTCAAGGGCGACGACGTTTCCGGCTTTCTCGCGCTGATCGGCGCATCGAGCGCTGCGCTCCGCTTTGAGGATGTACGCGCGGAAAAGGACTATCGCAATTACATCAACCGCACGAGTAACTGTGAAACCGCGAACATCGACAAGACCGTGACCGCGGCGCTTTTGCAGCTGCAGGCCATTGAGCGGATCGAGCAGCATCAGGAGCTGTCGGATCTTCCCGCGCCGCTCTATGAAGCTGCACGACTGCGGCTGCAATACCCGGACGCGACATTGCAGGAGCTTGCGGACTATGCGGAGATCGGCAAAAGCGGCATGAACCACAGGCTTGCGCGGCTTTTGGCGCTTGCAAAGGAGTACGAAGATTAGGAGGCTTTGATGGGCGGTTTTGTTCATCTGCATGTGCATACGCAATACAGCCTGCTCGACGGCGCGGCGCGCATTCCGGAACTCGTTCGCCGCGCAAAATCGCTCGGCCAAGATGCGCTTGCCATAACGGATCACGGCGTCATGTACGGCGTGATCGACTTTTATCGCGCCTGCGAAAAAGAAGGGATCAAACCCATTCTCGGCATGGAAGCCTATGTCGCGCCCCGTTCCCGCTTCGACCGCGACGGGTCGCAGGATCGCGAATATGCGCACCTCATCCTGCTCGCAAAAAACGAGACCGGCTACAAAAACCTCATGCTCCTGTCCAGCGAGGCCTTTCTGCACGGCTTCTATTACAAGCCTCGCATCGATTACGACCTTCTTGCGGAGCACGCGGAGGGGCTTGTGTGCCTGTCCGCCTGTCTTGCGGGCGATATTCCGCAGCTTCTGCTCAAGAATCGCTATGACGACGCAAAGGCGCTCGCCGCGCGGCTTCAGAGCATTTTTCACGGCGATTTCTATATCGAGCTGCAAAACCACGGCATTCCCGAACAGCAGCAGGTCCTGCCCGGTCTCCGCCGCATCGCGAAGGAGCTTTCCATAAAAACCGTCGCAACGAACGACATTCACTATGTCGAACGCGGGGACGCCGAGGCGCAGGATGTACTGCTCTGCATTCAGACGCAGCGTTTTGTGGACGAAACCAACCGGATGCGGATGCAGACGGACGAGTTTTTCGTCAAATCCGAGGAAGAAATGCGCCTTGCGCTTCCCGACGACGCGGACGCCATTGCCAACACCCGCGAAATCGCGGACAAGTGCAATGTTCAGATCGCCTTCGGCGTGCGGCGTATGCCCTCCTTCTCCGCGCCGGACGGAATGGACAACGAAGCCTACCTTCGCAAGCTCTGCAACGAGGGGCTTGCGCGAAAGTATCCGAACGCGGACGATGCGATCCGCGCCCGGCTCGACTATGAGCTCTCGGTCGTATCGCACATGGGCTTTGTCGACTACTTTCTCATCGTATGGGATTTCATCCACTTCGCAAAGTCCAACGGCATCATGGTCGGCCCGGGCAGAGGCAGCGGCGCAGGCAGCCTCGCGGTCTACTGTCTGGACATCACGGACATCGACCCCATCCGCTATAATCTGCTGTTCGAGCGGTTTCTGAACCCGGAACGCGTCTCCATGCCGGATATCGACGTGGACTTCTGCTATGAGCGTCGGCAGGAGGTCATCGACTATGTCGGCAGAAAATACGGCGAGGGGCATGTTTCGCAGATCATCACCTTCGGCACCATGGCCGCGCGCGCGGTGCTGCGCGACGTAGGGCGCGTGCTTCGCATTCCCTATGCGGATGTTGACCGGCTGTCCAAGCTCGTCCCCGCGGAGCTGAACATGACGCTCGAGCGCGCATTGAAGCTCTCGCCCGAGCTGAAAACGCTTTACGACACGGATCCCACCATGCAAAAGGTCATCGATCTGTCGCTGAAGCTCGAGGGTCTGCCGCGCCACAGCTCGACCCATGCGGCGGGCGTCGTCATCTCCGGCGTGCCGATCACGGAGGTCGTGCCGCTGCAAATGAACGATTCCGTCCTGACGACGCAGTTCCCGATGACAACGCTCGAGGAGCTGGGACTGCTCAAAATGGACTTTCTCGGACTTCGCACCCTCACGGTGCTGCGCGACGCACTGGCCTTCATTCGGGAAACGCACGACGGCAACGCGCCCGATCTCGACCATCTTCCGTTTACGGATCCCGCGGTATATCGTATGATCGCCCATGCGGATACGGACGGCGTGTTCCAGCTTGAATCGAGCGGGATGCGGCAATTTTTGCTGCAGCTCAGGCCGGACTGCTTTGAGGATCTCATCGC
>HF985531.1:12737-14475 GCA_000432015.1 Clostridium sp. CAG:1024
ACGCGCACCCGCTGCTCGAACCCATCCTCAGCAACACCTACGGTTGCATGGTCTACCAGGAGCAGGTCATGGAGATCGTCCGCTCTCTCGCGGGCTACTCCTACGGCCGCAGCGACCTTGTCCGCCGTGCCATGTCGAAAAAAAAGCACGACGTCATGGCAAAGGAACGCGAGTTCTTCATCCACGGCACGGAGGGCGTCGACGGCGCCGTCAAGCGCGGCGTGCCGGAGGCGGTGGCGGATCGTATCTTTGACGAGATGATGGACTTTGCGTCCTATGCGTTCAACAAATCCCACGCTGCCTGCTATGCCGTTCTTGCCTACCGCACGGCATACCTCAAGCTGTACTATCCGGTCGAATTCATGACCGCGCTCATCAACAGCTATATGGGCGGCTCGGATACGGTCGCAAAGTACGTGTATACGGCGCGGCGGCTCGGCCTTGCCGTTCTCCCGCCGGACGTAAACCGGAGCCGGTCGCGCTTTTCCGTCGAGCAGGTCGGAAAAAACGAGGACGGTTCCAAACAGCTCGCCATCCGTTTCGGGCTTGCGGCAGTCAAGAGCGTCGGCGGCGGCGTCATGGATGCGCTCGTGCGGGAGCGAACGGAACGCGGGGCGTTTCGGAACTTCTTTGATTTTTGCGAGCGAACGGACGGACTGAACAAGCGCATGCTGGAAGCGCTGATCTGCGCGGGCTGTTTCGACAGTATGGGCGCAAGGCGCAGTCAGCTGCTGGCCGTTTACGAGCAGGCGTTCGACGGCGCCATGCAGCAAAAAAAAGTGAAAAACGCGGGACAAATGTCGCTGTTTGACTTGGGCGGCGGTACGATGCTCGATCAGGTCAGCATCAAGCTGCCGGATATTCCTGAGCTGCGCAGCGCCATTCTGCTCGCGCGCGAACGCGAGGCGGCCGGGCTGTATCTGTCCGGCCATCCGCTCGACAACTTTTCGCAGGCGCTCGACCGCTTCCCGCTCACGGTGGCGGATCTTGAGGAAGCGGACGGCGTCACGGGCGTTTCCGACGGCAGCGGCGTCGAGGTCGGCGGCATGCTCTCTTCCTGCAAGCAGCGGCCGGCAAAAAACGGCAACGGCATGGTCGGATATGCCGAGCTTGAGGGCGTGACGGGCAGGGTCGAGTGCGTGCTCTTCCCGCGAACGCTCCAACAATGCGGCAATCTATTTTACGACGATTCCCCCGTCGCCGTACGCGGAAAGCTGAACATTCGCGAGGAGCGCACGAATTCTCTGCTCATCGAAGATCTGCGCCCGCTCGCCGCGCTTCAGCAGACGGTCTTTCTGCGCTTTGCCTCGCTCACGCCGGACGAGATGCGCCGCGCCGCCGCGTTCCTCCGACAATACCCCGGCGCAACGCCGGTGGTGCTCTTTGACGCTGCGAAGCGCATTCAAAAAGGCGTTCCCGAAAACCTCTATATTGAGGCGACAGATAAATTTTTACAGGCTGCGGAAGCAGAATTCGGAAAGGACAACGTAAAACTCAAATGAAGCATACGGATATTCCCGTCAAGAAAAATGACGAACTCAGCATCACAATCGACGCTGTCGGCTCCGAGGGACAGGGCGTCGGCCGCGTAAACGGCTACGCGATCTTTGTCCCCGGCGCGCTTGCGGGCGAGACCGTCCGAACGCACATCATCAAAGTCACGGCGAGCTACGCCGTCGGCAAGCTTTTCGAGGTCTCGGTTCCATCTCCGGATCGCGTCCAGCCGTCATGCCCCGCG
>HF985532.1:0-3182 GCA_000432015.1 Clostridium sp. CAG:1024
GCCGTGGGTTCTGGCGTGAACGTCGGTTCGGGACTCGGCGCTTCGGTCGGTTCCGGCGTCGGTGACGGCGGCGCTGTCGGCGATGGGGTCGGTTCCGACACCGTCAGAACGACTCGCTGCGGCTCCGGCGTTGGCGCTGCAAGCGTTAATTGCACGGTAATTTTTCCCTGTTCGACAGATTTTGCGGTCTCCGCCGCGTCCGAGCAGCCTGTCAGCAGAAGCCCTGCTGCGCAGACGGTCGCCGCGATTCGGATCTTGTATGTCTTTTTCCGGCTCCTACAGGATGTACCTGTGGATGTCTTCATCCGTAAACTCACCTTTCAGCCGTTCGGTCACATAGGCGGCATCCACGGTCAGGTCGATCATGGGATGCTGGCCGTTTGCGTTGAACGAAATATCATCGAGCAGATTTTCAAGGACCGTATGCAGCCTGCGCGCACCGATATTCTCGGTGCATTCATTGGCCAAATACGCATAGTGGGCGATCGCGGAGAGCGCATCGTCCGTAAAGCTGAGGTTCACATTGTCCGCGGACAGCAGCGCCGCGTACTGCTTCGTCACAGCGTTCTGCGGCTGGGTCAGAATGGCTTTGAAATCCTCTTCCGTCAGATCGTCGAGTTTGACGCGGATGGGGAAGCGTCCCTGCAATTCCGGGATGAGATCCGTGACCTTCGCCATATGGAACGCGCCGGCCGCGATGAACAGGATATAGTCCGTCTTGACCGGACCGTACTTGGTCATGACGGTCGAGCCCTCCACGATGGGCAGGATGTCGCGCTGCACGCCCTCGCGGGATACGTCCGGGCCGCCGACGCTTCCGGCAACCGCGATCTTATCGATCTCGTCGATAAAGATAATGCCATCCTGTTCCGCGCGTTCGATGGCCTCACGGGTCACGTCGTCCATATCGATGCGTTTTTCGGACTCCTGCTGCACAAGGATCCGGCGCGCATCGCGCACGGGGAGCTTGCGCCGTTTCGTCTTTTTCGGCAGCATCCCGCCGAACATTTCGCCGAGGTTCAGATCGATCCCAGCTGCAAGCATCGCGTCGTTGCCCGCGCTGCGCTCTTCGACCTCGATCTCGACAAGCTCGTTTTCGAGCCGTCCCGCACGCAGCTCCGTAAGCACGCGCTCACGCTCGGTATAGCGCTTCTGCTTCTCTTCCTCGGAGGGTTCCGACTCATGCTCGGGTTCCGCGGCCGCGCCGAGCAGCAGCTGGAGCGGATTCAGGTTTTCTTTGCGGCGTTTTTTTGCATCGGGCAGCAGCAGCTCCGCGAGCGTCTGCTCCGCGGCGGCTTCCGCAATGAGCCGCACATCCTCCATCTTCCGATCCTTGCAGATGCGGATCGCGGCCTCCACAAGGTCGCGCACCATGGACTCCACATCGCGTCCCACATAGCCGACCTCCGTAAACTTCGTGGCCTCCACCTTCACAAAGGGCGCGTCAACGAGCTTTGCAAGCCGTCTTGCAATTTCGGTCTTACCGACGCCCGTCGGCCCCATCATGATGATGTTTTTCGGCGTGATCTCATCGCGCAGTTCCTCGGAAAGGCAGCTTCTGCGGTAGCGGTTTCTGAGCGCGACCGCGACCGCGCGCTTTGCGCGTTCCTGTCCTACGATATAACGATCCAGCGCGTCAACGATCTCCCTCGGCGTCAGCATGGCTCAGACCTCCTCCACGATGATGTTCCCGTTGGTGAACACGCAGATCTCGCTTGCGATCTCCAGCGATTTTTTCGCGATCTCACGGGCAGACAGCTCCGTATTCTCCTTGAGCGCCTTTGCCGCGGCAAGCGCGTACATGCCGCCCGAACCGATCGCCGCGATGCCGTCGTCCGGATCGATGACCTCGCCCGTGCCGGACACGATGAGCAGATCGTCCTTATCGGCGATGATGAGCAGCGCCTCGAGCTTTCGCATGATCTTGTCGCTGCGCCAATCCTGCGCAAGCGATACCGCCGCGCGGGGCACGGAGCCGGCATACTGTCCGAGCTTCTGCTCAAAGCGCTCGCAAAGGGAAAACGCATCCGCAACGGAACCTGCGAAACCGACGATCACCTTGTCGTGATAAATACGGCGCACCTTCTTTGCCGTAGACTTCATGATATTGGCCTGATTCATCGTCACCTGACCGTCGCCGGCCACCGCGCATTTGCCGTCCCGCTGTACGGCGATGATCGTCGTTCCCCGAAGTTCCATGGTATCCTCCAAACCGTATATTTAATACTACTCGATTTTAGCACAAAAGAGGGGCGTATATCGCCCCTTCAGCAATTCGTTTTCAATTCTTTCACGATTTCGAGCGCGCGCTCTGCCATTTTCAGGTACCGCTCGCGCTTGTTCTTCGGCGGCTCGGGCAGCGGCGTCATAATGCCGAACGTAACGTTCATCGGCTGAAAATCACTTCCGCGGTATCCCGACACATAGTGTGCGAGCGCGCCGATCGCTGTCGTCGCAGGAAAATCGACGGGCGGCTTGCCGTCAAGCCAGCGCGCCATCTCGATGCCTGCAAGCAGTCCGCTCGACGCGGATTCCACATAGCCCTCGACGCCCGTGATCTGCCCGGCAAAAAACAGTCCGGGACGTTCGCGCACCTGATAATCCGCATGAAGCAGCTTTGGGCTTTCAAGAAACGTATTGCGGTGCATCACGCCATAGCGTGCATATTCTGCGTTCTCAAGGCCCGGGATCATGCCGAACACCCTGCGCTGCTCCGGGAACTTCAGGTTCGTCTGGAATCCGACGATGTTGAAGAGTGTACCGTCCGCATCGTCCTGCCGCAGCTGTACGACCGCAAAGGGGCGCTTTCCGCCGATCTCGAGCCCGACCGGCTTCATCGGTCCATAGGCAAGCGTCATTTCCCCGCGCTTTGCCATGACCTCGACCGGCATACAGCCCTCAAATACGCGCGGCGTTTCGAATTCGTGCAGCGGGGCCGTCTCTGCCGTCACGAGCGCACGATAAAACGCGATATACTCTTCGCGCGTCATAGGGCAATTCAGATAATCCTCGCCCCGGTCATAGCGCGAGGCACGGTACACCTTGCTGTGATCCAGCGATTCATAGGTCACGATGGGCGCCGCGGCGTCATAGAAATGCAGCCGCCCGCCGAGCGACGCAAGGCTTTCGTTCAATGCATCGGAGGTCAGCGGACCCGTCGCGACGATCGCTGGTGCATCGGG
>HF985532.1:3203-12883 GCA_000432015.1 Clostridium sp. CAG:1024
GCGTCTTGACCTCCTCACGATGGATCGTGATGAGCGGGTTCTTCTCGATACGCTCCGTCACCATGCGGGAAAAGCCCTCGCGATCCACGGCGAGTGCGCCGCCCGCCGGAACACGCGTTGCGTCCGCGCAGTGCAGGATCAGCGAATCGAGCTGCCGCATTTCCTCCTTCAGCAGACCCACGGCATTTTCGAGCCGGTCGGAGCGCAAAGAATTCGAGCAGACCAGCTCCGCAAAGCCGTCCCCCGTATGTGCGGGCGAACGGTTCACGGGCTTCATTTCATACAGATCCACGCGGATGCCGTATCGTGTCAGCCGATCGGCTGCCTCCGCTCCGGCAAGTCCCGCGCCGATCACGGCTGCACGGCGCTCACGCATCTTCTTCCTTCGCCTTCTTCGTATTTCTCAGGATATGTCCGCAGTCTTTGTCCATGCAGATCACATAGCTGCCGTTGCGGCCGATCTTCTGCACCATCATGCCGCCGCACTTTTCGCAGCGGATGTTTGTCGGCTTATCCCAGGAAACAAAATCGCAGTCCGGGTACCGTTCGCAGCCGTAAAACGTCTTTCCGCGCTTGCCCTTGCGCTTGACGAGCGCCGAGCCGCACTTCGGACAGGGTACGTCGATCTTTTCCACGATGGCCTTCGTATTCCGGCAGGCCGGGAAATTCGGGCAGGCAAGAAAGCGTCCGTAGCGCCCCGTTTTATACACCATCAACGCGCCGCATTTGTCACATTTAACGTCGGAGATCTCGTCGGGGATGTCGATGATCTCTATTTCTTTCTCTGCTTTATCGAGTGCGATTTTGAACGGGCCGTAGAACTCCCGAATGACCGTTTTCCACTCGTCCTTGCCGGACTCCACGCCATCGAGCTTCTCCTCCATACCGGCCGTAAACTTTACGTCCGCAATGTCCGAAAAATGCTCGCACATCAAGCCCGTCACGACAAAGCCCAGCTCCGTCGGCACGAGAAGTTTCTTCTCGCGCGAAACATAACCGCGGTCGATGATCGTCGAGATCGTCGGCGAATAGGTGCTCGGGCGGCCGATGCCCTTTTCCTCGAGCGTCTTGACGAGCGTTGCCTCCGTATAGCGCGGCGGCGGCTGCGTGAAGCGCTGCTCCGGGTCAATCTTCGTGCGCTCGAGCGTATCGTTTTCATGCAGTTCGGGCAGCGTGACCTCCTTTTCCTGCACATCGTCGCGGCCCTCGGTATAGACCGCGGTAAAACCGTCGAACAGCGTGCGCACGCCGTTCGCGCGGAAGATGCAGCCGTTCGCGTCGATGCTTGCGGTGGTGGTGGCGTACCTCGCGTCGCTCATCTGGCTTGCAAGGAACCGTTCGTAGACGAGCTTATAGAGCTTGAACTGGTCGTTCGAGAGGTGCTCTTTGATCTTCTGCGGCTCATTGTCAATGAGCGTCGGACGGATGGCTTCGTGCGCATCCTGCGCGCTTGCGCGTCCCTTGTACACATTGGGCTTTGCCGGCACATAGCGCTCGCCGAACCGCTTGCCGATATACGTGATCGCCGCGTCCTGGGCTTCCTTTGCAACACGGACGGAGTCGGTACGGATATACGAAATGAGACCCACGGGGCCTTTCCCGCCGATGTCGATGCCCTCATAAAGCTGCTGGGCGACCATCATCGTGCGCTTTGTGGTAAAGCCGAGCTTTCTTGCGGCCTCCTGCTGCATACTGCTCGTGGTGAACGGCGGCGCGGCATGGCGCGTCTTTTCACCCGTCTTCAGCTCGCTCACTGTGAACGCCGCACCCTCGATGCGATCCAGCACCGACTTTGCATCCGCTTCGGAGCGGAGCTCACGCTTTTTGCCGTCCTCGCCGTAATACTTGGCGTCAAAGTTCTTTTTGCTGTTCTTTTCATGCAGATGCGCGGTGATCGACCAGTACTCTTCCGGTACGAAATCCATGATCTCTTGCTCGCGGTCGCAGATGATACGCGTCGCTACCGACTGCACGCGGCCAGCGGACAGTCCCTTCTGCACCTTTGCCCACAGGATGGGGCTGATCTTGTAGCCGACGAGCCGATCAAGCACGCGGCGCGCCTGCTGTGCATCTACGAGCCGCATGTCGATGGGACGCGCGTTCTTGATCGAGGATTTGACAGCGTTCGCCGTGATCTCGTTGAACACAATGCGGCACTTGCTCGCGGGATCGAGGTGCAGAATGTGCGCCAAATGCCAGGAGATCGCTTCACCCTCGCGGTCAGGGTCGGTCGCGAGATAGATCTTGTCGGCCTTCTTGGCCTCCTTGCGGATCTTTTCCAGCACCTCGCCGCGACCGCGCAGCGTAATGTACTTCGGTTCAAAATCGTGCTCGACATCCACGCCCATCTGGCTCTTCGGCAAATCGCGCACATGGCCGTTGGACGCGATGACCTTATAATGGCTTCCGAGAAACTTTCCGATCGTTTTGGCCTTGGCCGGAGACTCTACGATGACTAATGTTTCGGACATGCTTGCATTCCCCCACAACGGTTACTCTTCCAGTAGTTTCGTTTTCAGGCTGTCCAGCGCGTAGACGCGGCCGGGTAGCTGCTTCATTATTCCCGAAAACGTCATAGCTGTCAAGGCTGAATTTAGCAATCCGGTCGAAAGTCCCGTTTGTTCGGCAATGGAATCTGCATCGTTTTCCCCGAGAAGCAGCACACGGCAGACGGCCTGCTGTTCCTGCGGCAGTGACGAGAGCCGTATCTCCTTCGGCGCGCCGGCGCTTACCGTTTTCGGAACCATGCCGCACAGGAACGTCAATTCGTCAAGAATATCCGAGATGGCAAAAACGGGCTTGGCTTCGCCGTTTTGGATCATTCGATTCGTCCCGGCGCTCTGCGGGTCCGTCAGACGGCCCGGCACGGCGAACACCTCGCGTCCCTCGTCGTGCGCATAGCCTGCGGTGATGGACGTCCCGCTGCGCTCGCCGGCCTCCACGACCACAACGCCGCGTGAAAGTCCGCTCATGATGCGGTTCCTGACCGGAAAGTTTTCCCGGCTGGGTCTTGTGCCCGGCCAAAACTCGCTGACGACCGCGCCCCGCTCCGAGATCTCCGCGTACAGCGCTTCGTTCTCCTTCGGGTACACAACGTCGATGCCGGATCCCAGCACCGCGACGGTCGGAAGCTGGCGCGTTCCGGCCTCCAGTGCGCCGCGCGCCGCCTCGGCATCAATGCCGCTCGCCATGCCGGAAACGATCGTGGCGCCCTGTTCCGCAAGCGCCCGGGAAAACGTCCGCGCGATCCCGCGGCCGTACTCCGTACTCTTTCTTGCTCCGATCACGGCGATAGGCAGCAAAGGATCGGCGTCGAGCCCACCGCGCACGAACAGGGCTTCCGGCGGGTCATGGATCTCCGACAGCAAGGCGGGATAGCCCTCCGAGTCACGCAGCAGCACGGTAACGCCGCGGCGATCCATCCATGCCTCGAGCCGCTCAAAAAAGCCGTCGCCCGCAGCTTCATACATCCGGGCGCGCGTTTCCTCGCCAAGTCCGGAAAATGATCCGAGCGCATGCCGCGCGGCCAGTTCAAAGGTTTCCGGCAGCGGCGGGAGCATTCGTGCGAGGGTCCTGTACAGCCGCGGCGAGGACTTTGCCGCATAATGCAAAAAGAGCACGAGCCGTTCCTGTTCGTCGAGCGTTCTCATGGATCCTTCACTCCTGTCCGTTTTTATCAAGGCTGCGGTACTGAATGGCTTCCGCAAAATGCTCCGGCCGAATCGCTTCGCTTCCTTCCACATCCGCGATCGTGCGCGCGACCTTCAGAATCCGCTGATAAGCGCGTGCGGAAAGATTCAGCTGCTGGTATGCCTGCCGCAGAAGCTTTTCGGAGGCGGCGTCCGGGGTGCAATACCGCTTGATCGCCGCCGTATTCATTTGTGCGTTGCAAAAAATTCCTTCTTGCTTGAAACGTTCGCGCTGACGTGCGCGCGCCGCATTGACGCGGCCTCGGATCACGGCGGACGGTTCGCCGCTGATTTTGGACATGAGTTCCCGGTATCCGACCTCCGGCATTTCCACATGGATATCGATGCGGTCAAGCAGCGGGCCGGAAATGCGGGCGCGATACCGTTGGATCTGCGAATAGGTGCAGGTGCAGGGATTGACGCGCGAGCCGTAATTCCCGCAGGGGCACGGATTCATGGCGGCGACGAGCATGAACTCCGCCGGATACTGCGCCGTTGCGGCTGCGCGGCTGACCGTGATGACGCCGTCCTCAAGCGGCTGACGCAGCGCCTCCAGCACATCGCGCTTGAACTCCGGCATTTCATCGAGAAACAATACGCCAAGGTGCGCCATGCTGATCTCGCCCGGCAGCGCTCTTTGGCCGCCGCCGACAAGCGCAGCAGACGACGCGCCGTGGTGCGGTGCGCGAAACGGCCGTTCCCGCACGATACCTCCGCCGCGGGTCGCACCCGCGATGGAATGGATCTTCGTGATCTCCAGCGATTCTTCCAGCGTCAGTTCCGGCAAGATCGATGGGATGCGGCGTGCAAGCATGGTCTTGCCCGAGCCCGGCGTACCGATCATAAGCAGATTGTGTCCGCCCGCTACGGCGATCTCCGCCGCGCGCTTTGCGCCCTGCTGCCCCTTGATCTCCGAAAAATCCGCTCCGTAGCTGATGCTCTCCGGATCCCATTGTCGCTGTTCGGCGGGCGGGATACATGCCTCCCCGCGCAAATGCCGTGTGAGTTCCCGAAGCGTCGTCACCGGATAGACCGAAACATCTCCGAGATACGCCGCCTCCTCCGCGTTCTCCGCGGGAATAAGGAATTTTCTTGTGCCATGACTGCGCGCGTCGATCACCATCGGCAGCACGCCGGATACGGGGCGCACCGTGCCGTCGAGCGCAAGCTCTCCGATGATCGCATAGCCGTCAGCCGCGTCCCGCGGGATCGCCCCGGCCGCCATGAGCAGCGCCGCAGCGATCGGCAGATCGTAGATCGCCCCCTCCTTCTTCATGCCTGCGGGCGCAAGGTTCACCGTGATACGCGCGACCGGATAGGGCAGGTCGGAGTTTTTGATGGCGGAGCGGATGCGGTCCTTAGATTCGCGCACGGCCGCATCGGGCAGGCCGACGGTCTCATAGGCGGGAAGTCCCGTTGCAAGATCCGCTTCCACAAGCACGGGGAAGCCGGCGATCCCGTTCAGTCCATGACTCAAAACCCGTGCAAGCATCGTTTCTCAGTCCTCCCGTTTTCCTTGAAATACGAACAGGCGGTTCCCGATAAAATTCACGACGATGGCGCAGGGCGTCGCAATGAGCTTTGCGACCGTATCGCCCTTCACAAAACCGGACAGCCACGCAGGGATCCAGCCGGACACCCAGCCGTCCGTGATGCCCAGCGCGTTTCTGCACAGCCACATCACGCCGAGCGATACGCCGAGCGACGCAAGATTCACGATAAGGAACAGCAGCATCTCCCGCGCGGAGTGCGTCCGGCTGTCGCGAAACGTCCAGTTGCTGTTCCACAGATAGCTGTTGACCACGCCGCAGCTGTAGCCGACGACCTGCGCCAGATACGTCCAGCCCGCGAGCAGGTTCAGCGCCTGAAACACCAGAAAGTCAACGAGCGTATTGAGCACGCCCACAAAGCCGAACTGGATGAACTGAACGATCGTTCCTTTTGCTCCAGCTTTTCTTTCCTTATGCTCCATACATCAACGCTCCTCCGGGCAGTTTTTTGAGGATCAGCGCCCAGCTTCTCGGGATCCAGAGGCCCGAAATACCGGGATACAGCAGAACAAAGAGCAGGATCGCAACCCCGAGCCAGACCCACTTGACCCATTTGATCCGCGGTTCGCGTTCCTCCCATTTTGCGAGGGCATACACCGTCGCCATCAGCAGGAACGGTACCGTCGCAAAGAAATGGTAAATGAACGTGCAGCGCGGCACGAGCACCCACGGCAGGTAATTCGCAAGCACACCCAAGCAGATCACCTGAAGCGCACGATCCGGCTTGATCTTGCCGGAGCACCGCTGCATGAGCAGCACGATCGCGCCGATCGTACTCACCCACCAGACGGCCGGGTTGCCGGAAGCCGTGAGCGTGGAGATCTGGCCGTTTGCAGAGCTGCTGAACGCGTACCACATGGGACGCAGCGTAAACGGCCACTGCCACCAGCTCGACTGATACGGATGCGTTGCATTCAGTCCGCTGTGATAGCTAAACATGAAGTCCTGATAACTCCAGCAGGTCTTTACCATGTCGGACAGTCCGTAACTGCCCGTGCGCTGGCCCGCCTCGTAGATGTAGTACGGCGTATAGGACAAAAAGTAGATCGTCACCGGCACGATGATAAAGAACAGCACGCACCACAGAAGCGTCTTGAGCGCATACTGGAAAAAGACGCCGGTGGCTTTGCGCTCGGACTTTGTGCCGTCCGCCAGCGCCTCGCTGTATTCCCGATAGCGCGTCCCGAGCGATACGAAGAACAGCACGGCAAGCCCCGCGCCCGCATAGAAGCAGATCCACTTGCTCGCCGCACCCACGCCGAAGAAAACGCCGGACAGCGCAAGCGGACGGAGCGTCTTGGACAGGCCGTCGGTAAAGAAGTTCATCTGGATGTACTCATACATATAGTAATACATCAGCAGGATGAAAAACACCGCGTAAACGTCGATCGTTGCGATCCGCGTCTGGGTAAAATGCATGAAATCAAAAGCGAACAGCGCCGTCAAAAGGAACGCATAGTTCGTGTTTTTCAGCATCCGTTTGCCGAACGCATACAGCACCGGCAGCATTGCGATGCCAAAGAGCGCACCGACGATCCGCCAGCCGAACGGATTCATGCCGAAGATTGCAACGCCCAGCATGATGAGGAGCTTCCCGAGCGGCGGATGCGAATTCTCATACGGCCGGAGATTGTGCAGATGTTCATAGGCCGTTCTTGCATGGTACAGCTCGTCGAAGTACATGCCGTTATAATAGGACGGCCGCTCCGGAACGGTGTCCTGCTCGTCGAGAAGCGCTGCCTGCGATCCCTCCGGCTCTACGACATGCGCTGGGATCGGCTTTCCTTCCGCATCGATGAAGGCGATCTCGTTGAGCTTCAGCCTGCCGGAATACAGCGTCAGTTCCACCCGATCCGCCGTAAATGCCGCGTCGAACCGCTGCCAACGGAACATGTTGTCATAGATCTGCTCATAGGTCGTCTCAAAATCTCCCGCCCGCAGCAGCATCGTTCCGCTGTGTTTCGTTGCCGGATCGCCGATGTTGCAGTAGACCCAGTATTCCGAAACCTCGCGCTCGCCGTCAAATGCTACCGTCACCGTTTCGCCGAGCGTTTCCGTCTGCCAATATGTTTCCGGTGCGTTCAGTGTTCCGAGATTCGTGAGCGCCACAATGCCGTACACGAATACAAGTGCGCCAAGGATCACACGGTCCCGTTTCGTATAGCGCAGCCTGTGCTCTCCCGGTCCGTCCGGGAGGATCATGCGGGGCGCGCTGCTCTCCGCCGCTTTCCGTTTTGGCGTTTTCTCCGGCAGGACGATCCGGTTGCGGATCAGGATCTGGAACGTGACATACGCCAGATACAGGAACACCAGCAGCTCCAGCGCCGCGCCTGCCCGCGTGACCGCGTTGTACAGGCTGCCGCGCGCGTTCCGGTGATCCACGATATACATCGCCGCCAGCACATTGAGCAGGATCGACACCGTAAACCCTCCGAAGCAGAGAAGGATGCGACGATCCCGTTCCAAAAGATATGCCATGAGCAGCAGCAGGAGCACCGGGAACAGATAACGCTCGTGCATGTAATGTCCGAAGGTGAAGATCATGGCGATCATAAACGCGCCGGACAAATACAGCGCGCCGGGCCGCGTCTTTGCACTGCGGCAGTAAGCGAGTCCGGAAAGCGCCACCGCAAGCACGATAAATACCGTTCCCCAAGCACGGAAGGATATGCCGAGCACCGTGCGCGTCACGGGCGCCCAATTCGCCCCGAGCAGAGCCGGCACGTTGAACGCTTCGATCGACGCATAGGCATAGGAACCGGCGGTGGATACATATTTTTGGATCAGCCAATCCCATGCCTGCGTGGACCGGAAGGGATACGACAGCGCAAGGATCACGGCCACCGCCGCGCACACGGCGAGAAGCGTGTCTGCAAGACGCTTTTTCCACTGCGGGCCGAAAATGCCGTACACATACGCGACCGCAAGCAACGGCCCGAGCATGAGCGCCTGCGGTTTCATGAGGATCGCAAGGCCATAGACCGCGCCTGCGAGGATCCGTTTTTCCGTGCAGAACAGGTAACAGGCAAGCACGAGCAGCAGCGAAAGCAACGAATCGATCTGCCCCCATGCGCCGGAAATGTACATGCCTGCGGGGTTGATCGCAAACAGTCCCGCAAGAATGAGTGCAAAGGCTTCGGAGATCCCCTGCTTTCTTGCAAGCCGATAGATGAAATACCCCGCCGCAAGATCGGCGATTGTCGCAGGGAGCTTAAAAAGCAGCACGTAGCCTGCGCTTCCGTAGCTGAGTCCGAGCGTTTTGCCGATCCATGCCATCAGCCAGAGAATATACATATATCCCGGCGGATAATCCGCAAACATTCCGCTCGTATAAAACGCCGCAGGACCGCCATTCAGCATGGCGTTGCCCCACGCCATAAAGCAGTTCAGGTCTGTAGAATGCCCGACAAAGACCAGCGACAGGATCACGCGAAGCAGAAGCGCCCCGGCAAGGATCACATACAGCTCCATGCGCGGATGCGCCGGCGCAAGCAGCATATCCGCTTCATAGCGGAACACCCGTCCATGCAGGATCGAATACAGCGCGGCGACCGCGATCGTTACGACGAGCATCCAGATCAACGCCGCCGCCCCGTCGTCGTCGGCGGCGGTCTGCGCCGTTTCGCCGGATGCGCCCGCTGTTACGCCCTTCGCTTCCTCAAGAAGGATGAGCTCGCCGTCCTCCGGAGCGTCCGCCTTGCGCATGTCAACGCCGGAAAAGCTCGCGCTGCCTGCGGCCTGCTGCCCGTATCCCCCGAGACGCAGCGCCACGCGAAGGCTGTCCTGTCCGGGCGCGGTCTTTACATAGAGCGTGATCCGCTGCCAGTCTGTCGTACCGAACACGGGCTCGGAGTAGCAATAGACGCCGTCCACGCTGTAATTATCAATGGAAACGGTCGCCCCGAGTTCGCCCCGCACCGATTCCGTGCAGACATTCGCCCGAATACGGTACACCGTTTCCGGCTGCACCGCAACGCTTTGAACGAGGCGCGTATCGTTGCTCACGAAATTCGTGATCTTCACATACGCCGTACCGTCCGCATCGCAGAGCTCGACGGCAGCGGCGTCGTCGTCTTCAATATACGTAACAAGTTCCCAGCCCGCAGGAAGCGTCTCACTCGCTGCGGTCAAGGAAAAATCCGAATTATAAAGGAGGTTTTCCTCCGAAGCAGTGTCGCCTTCCGCGAGCGAAGCTGCCGGCAAAAGCAGGCAGAGCAGCAGCGAAAGCACGAGAAAAACTCTACGCAAAAACAACCCTTCTTTACTTAGGATGCAATCACTATAGCACAAGTCGGCAGAAAAAGGCAATCAGGCAGTGAACGCGTCCGGAAGATGCCGTATCATGCCGCTGCCGAGATATACTTCCACAACGTCAAAGCGCACGGGTGATTCCATAAGCCCTGATTCTTCGAGATATGCCGTTGCCGCCGTGACGAGGCGC
>HF985532.1:12892-31912 GCA_000432015.1 Clostridium sp. CAG:1024
CGGGAGGGGGGCCTGCTGCTTGGTTTTTGTCACCGCCTCGCCGGGCGTACCGAACCGCTGCGAACGCCTTGCCTTGACCTCGACAAACACGAGATACGCCCCGTCCTGCATGACGAGGTCGATTTCATAATTTCCGCTGCGGTAATTCTTATACAGAAAACGGAAGCCTTTCTCCTCGAGATGCTTCCGCGCCATCTGTTCCGCGCGTTGTCCGACCGCGGTGGTACTCATATGAACTTCCCGATAAAGCTCCGCCGGTGGAGCGGGCAGGGGCCGTATTTCCGCAGCGCCGCGATATGCTCCGCCGTGCCGTAGCCTTTGTTTCTTGCAAAACCGTAAACCGGATACAAGGCGTCCTGCTCCCGCATATAGGCGTCCCTTGCGACCTTTGCCGCGACGGATGCCGCAGCGATGGAATAACACTGCGCATCGCCGTGGATCAGAATGTGCTGCCGTGCGGCAATGGGCAGTCCCGAAAGGGCATCGATCATCACGTCCGTGACCGGCAGACCGATCGTATCGTACGCTTCCGTAAACGCACGTTTTGTTGCCTCCAGGATATTGATCTCATCGATCACCTCCGGTCCGACCCAAGCAAGCGAGCAGGCAAGCGCCATCTCCTTGAGCGCCGCAGCAACGCTCTCGCGCCGCTTCTCGCTGAGCTTTTTGGAATCGTTCACATAGGGGACGAGCGGCTCCTGCGGCATCGCGATGCAAGCCGCGACGACAGGCCCCGCAAGCGGCCCGCGTCCGACCTCGTCCATCCCGGCGAGCACGCATCCGGGCTCCTTCCAGAGCAGCCGATCCGGCTCCGACAGCACCATCAGGCGCTCCGCCTCAGAAATCCTTGCCATGGCTCTCCGTTTCCTTCTTTTCTTCCTCGGCCGCTCCGCTCCTGCGTTCCGGGCGCTCCAATGTGATGCGTCCGATCTTGCCCGCGCGGAACTCGTCGAGCACAACACGCGCCGCTCGCTCCGTATCGAGCTCCCCGCCGGACAGAAGAAACGCGCGGCTTTCCGCAACGCGCAGCAGGATCTCGTCTAAGGGCGTGCCGATGGCGAGCTTTGCGTACCGCTTTGTCACGTTCTCCGGGCAGAGCGTCAGCAGCTCCTGGAGAAGCTCCGCCGCAAGCCGTTCCACGTCCATAATGTCGTCCTTGATCGAGCCGAGATACGCCAGATGTTTGGCGTAGGATTCATTGTCGAGTTTCGGCCAGAGCAGCCCCGGCGTATCCATCAGCTCGAGGTACGGCGTGATCTTCACCCATTGCTTGCCCTTTGTCACGCCCGGCTTATCGCCGACCTCTGCGCGGTTTGCGCCAGCGATCCGGTTGATAAATGTGGACTTGCCGACGTTGGGGATCCCTGCGATGAGCACACGCACAGTCTTTTTCACGCCGCGTTCCTTCATTTTCGCCACGCGCGGCGCCGCTGCCTGCTCGATGAGCGCGACCGCAGCCTTTTTCCCGCTGTTGGTCGTGGATACGATATCCTGCGCAAGAATACCCTCCGCGCGGTATGCCTGCACCCAGGCCTTCACGAGCGACGGATCTGCAAGGTCGCTCTTGTTGAGCAGGATCACGCGGGTCTTGCCCTGAAACAGCGCATCAAAATCCGGGTTGCGCGTAGCGGCCGGCGCACGTGCGTCGACCACCTCGACGACCACGTCGATGAGCTTCAGGTTCTCCTGCAGCATACGCCGCGCTTTGGCCATGTGGCCGGGATACCATTGAATCAGCATAGTCCTCCTTGTGTCTCCGGTAAACAAAAACCCCTGTACAGGGGTTTTTGCATGGTTCTTCGATTGACTTATTTGTTCTTTTCGACGATACGCTCGCGAACCTTTGCGGCCTTGCCGACGCGATCGCGCAGATAGAACAGTTTTGCTCTGCGGACAACACCGTGGCGAACGACCTCGATCTTGCCGATGCGGGGGCTGTGATAGGGGAAGGTACGCTCAACGCCGATACCGTACGAAATACGGCGAACGGTGAAGCTCTTGCGGACGCCGCCGCCCTGAATCTTGATCACGATACCCTCAAAGTTCTGCAGACGCTCACGGGTACCTTCAATAACCTTGACGTACACGCGGACGGTGTCGCCAACCTGCAGCTCAGGCAGATCGGTGCGAAGCTGTTCTTTTTCCAACTCACGGATGATTTCGGACATGGTAATTCTCCTTTCCTCTTTGGAGCGTTCATGTCCGATACCGAACAGCGGACCGCCCAATGTCACAAACGCGATTATAACACAGGGCTTTGTTGATTGCAAGCCCCAACTTCAGCCGTTTCCGGCCTTTTTTCTATCTCGGATAATGCCGTCCGCCCGCTCAGTTCCGTCCGTGATTTCCCAACAGCTCCGGGCGCATTTGCCGGGTCTTTTCAAGCGCGCGCGCACGCCGCCATGCAACGATCTTTGCGTGATGTCCGGACAGCAGCACCTCCGGGACCTGCATCCCGCGAAAATCCGCGGGCCGGGTATACTGAGGATATTCGAGCAGGCCGTCCGAAAACGACTCGTCCTCCGCGCTGTCGGAGCTTCCGAGAACACCGGGAATGAATCGGCTCACGCAGTCCACGAGCACCATGGCCGGCAGTTCACCGCCGGTCAGAACGTAGTCGCCGATGGAGACCTCGTCGTCCAAGATGGCGGACACGCGTTCATCGACGCCCTCATAATGCCCGCAGAGCAACACGAGCCGTTTTTCCTTTGCAAGCTCGCGCGCAAACGCCGTCGTGAGCGGCCGCCCGCGCGGCGAAAGCAGGATCCGTTTTGCAGGCACGCCGTCCGACAGCACGTCGTCCATGCAGTCAAAAATGGGCTGCGCCATCATGACGAGCCCCGCGCCGCCGCCGAACGGATAGTCGTCGGCTTTGTTGTGCTTGTTTTCCGTATAAGCGCGAATGTCGTGCGTTTCGACTGCGAGCAGTCCGTTCTCCCGCGCGCGTCCCATGATACTCGCATTCATCACGCTTTCGAACATCTCCGGAAACAGGGTCAGAATATCAATCTTCAAACAGCCCAACCTCCGACAAAACCTTTGCATCAAACACGATGCGCTGCTCCTCCGTCGCGACCTCATGCAGAACACGCTTGAGCGCAGGCACCATGAGCTTTCCGTTTTCGATCACATAGACGTCGTTTGCGCCCGTTTCGACCACGTCGGTGACTTTTCCGTACCGTCTGCCCGCCGTATCAAAGGTATCGCAGCCGATGAGATCCGCCACAAAATAAGTGTCCGCGGGGAGCGGGACCGTATGCGCCCGATCCACGGAAAGATAGGCGCCGCGCAGGCGTTCCGCCGCCTCGACCGTATCCACGCCCGCGATCTCCAGCGCGACCGCGTCGTTCAAAAGCCGCACACCGGATACCTCCACCGGGCGGATCGCGCCGTTTCGCTCTTCCAGATAGGCATGAGAAAGGCCACGAAACCGCTCGATGCGATCCGTGGTCGGTTGCAGTTTGACGGCACCGTGCACGCCGTGGGCGCGCACGATGCAGCCGATGCGAAGATACTGTTTCAAGCGATCTCCACCATATACTTCTTGTTTTCGCGTACCGATGCGGCCTTAACGACCGTGCGGATGGCCTTGGCGATCCGGCCCTGTTTGCCGATCACCTTGCCCATGTCGCCCTCGGCCACATGCAGCTCGATCACTGTATAATCGCCGTCCTGCTTCGTCTCGACGGATACCGCATCCGGGTTATCCACGAGGCTCTTGGCGATGAACAATACCAGCTCGCTCATGACGCGCCTTACTGGATCGCGCCGCTCTTCTTCAGCAGAACGCGCACGGTATCCGTGGGCTGTGCGCCGTTCTTGAGCCACTCTGCGGCACGCTCGTTGTCGATCTTGATCTCTGCAGGCTCCGTCAGGGGATTGTAGTAACCGATCTCCTCAACGAATGCACCGTCGCGGGGCGCACGGGAATCCGCAACCACGATACGGTAAAAAGGAGCCTTCTTCGCGCCCATTCTGCGCAGTCTGATCTTCAGCATTGAAACAATTCCTCCAAATGAATTTCTTTTCTATTTCCGAAAACGGGAAAATCTCCGTTGTTCGTCCTCTTGTTCACAGCCCGAACGGGAAGCCGCCGCGCCGCCCGCGCTTCAGCATCCGATTGCCCGTCATCTGCTTCATGAGTTTCTTTGAGGCGTTGAACTGGTTGATGAGGCGGTTGACCTCCATAACGCTCGTGCCGCTTCCGGCTGCGATGCGCTTTCTTCTGGAAGCATTCAGAATGTCCGGGTTGTTTCGCTCCTTCGGCGTCATGGAGCGGATGATCGCTTCCGTGTGCGCCATAGCCTTTTCATCGATCTCGACATTGCCGAGCTGCGCGCCGCCGGGCAGCATTTTCAGCAGATCCTGCATCGAGCCCATGGATTTCATCTGCTGCATCTGGTCGAGAAAGTCCTCCAGCGTGAAGGATGCAGTCTTCATCTTCGCCTGCATCTCCAGTGCTTTTTTCTGATCGAACGCGGCCTCTGCCTTCTCGATCAGCGACAGCACGTCTCCCATGCCGAGAATGCGGGACGCCATGCGATCCGGGTGGAACACCTCTAGATCCGTGAGCTTTTCCCCGACGCCTGCAAACTTGATGGGCTTACCCGTGACCGCGCGCACGGAAAGCGCCGCGCCGCCGCGGGTATCGCCGTCGAGTTTTGTGAGCACCACGCCCGTCAATGCGATGGTCTCGTCAAAGGTCTTTGCAACGTTCACCGCGTCCTGTCCGGTCATGGCATCGACCACGAGCAGCACTTCCGAAGGATTCACTGCGTCGCGGATGCGGGAGAGCTCCTCCATCATATCGCCGTCGATATGCAGCCGGCCCGCCGTATCCACGATCACAACGTCCAAGAAGTCGTGCTTTGCCTTTTCTACCGCGAGCTTTGCCGTCTCGACCGGGTCAGCCTGTCCGCGTTCAAACACGGGAAGCTCCGCCTTGGCGCCGACGACCTTGAGCTGCTCGATCGCTGCCGGTCGATAAATATCGCATCCGACAAGCAGCGCTTTCTTGTTATATTGCTTTTTCAGGTACAGGCCGAGCTTGCCGCACATTGTCGTCTTTCCCGCGCCCTGAAGACCCGCCATTAAAATGACCGCAGGCTTTTGCGAGCCAAACTCAAGCTTTGCGCTCGTCTGCCCCATGAGCCGTGTCAGCTCTTCATTGACGATCTTGACGACCTGCTGCCCCGGCGTGAGGCTCTCGAGCACTTCCTGTCCGACCGCGCGCTCCGTCACGGCCTTGACAAAGTCCTTGACCACGAGGAAGTTGACGTCGGCCTCGAGCAGCGCAAGCTTGATCTCGCGCATGACGTCGCGCACGTCCTTCTCGGAGAGCTTGCCGCGCCCGGTCAGTTTCTTGAAAATACCCTGCAGTTTTCCGGAGATGCCTTCAAACGCCATCGTCGTCCTCCCAAAGCCGTTCGAGTGCCGCAAGCGCATGGCAGAGCGCATCCCGCTCCCGCGTCTGCATGGAGCTTTCGTTCACCATTTGCCTGATGTCCGCAGCCATTTCCTGTGTGCGCCGCGTTTTTTCCATCAGATGCAGCGCCTGTTCAAAGCCTTGCAGCTTCTGCTCCGCATGGACGATTCCGTCGCGCACGGCCTGCCGCGAAACGCCTTCCAATTCGGCGATCTCCGCAAGCGACAGATTCTCATCTGCGTATTGCGAAAGCAGCTTTCGTTGACGCTCCGTGAGCAGCGCGCCGTAATAATCGCAAAGCTGCCCAAGTTTAATCAACCGATCCATGCCGCACCGCCACCCGCTGTAAAGTAAAATTGTTTTACACCTTGGATATTATACCGAACGTAAAAAAATTGTCAAGCGTTTTGTCCTGCAAAGCACATTCTTTTCGGAACGACATAAAAAAGCGCCGTCCCGGCGGGCTAGAAAGCTACGCTCGCGACGGTGCAAATGCATGAAGCATCCTTTTCCTCAAAACAGCGCTTTTGCGAACGCGTCCGCGTCAAAGCGCTGCAAGTCGTCCATCTGCTCGCCGACGCCGACAAAGCGCACAGGCAGGCCGAGCGCGGATGCGATCGCGACGACAACGCCGCCCTTTGCCGTGCCATCGAGCTTTGTGAGCACCACGCCGGAAAGCGGAACGGCGTCCATGAAAGCCTTTGCCTGCGACAGTGCGTTCTGCCCCGTTGTCGCATCAAGCACGAGCAGCACCTCACAGGGCGTATCCGGCAATTCGCGCGCGATCACACGCTGCATCTTGGAAAGCTCTTGCATGAGATTCGCCTTGTTGTGCAGCCGCCCCGCCGTATCGACGATCAAAAGATCGCATTTTTTCGCCTTATACGAAGCGATGGCGTCGAACACGACCGCAGCCGGGTCTGCGCCCTCGCCGTGCCGCACCATCGGCACGTCCGCACGCTTTGACCATTCGCCGAGCTGTTCCGCCGCAGCGGCGCGGAAGGTATCCGCTGCGGCCAGCATGGGCTTTCTGCCCTCCTCACGGTATGCATGTGCAAGCTTGCCGATCGTCGTTGTCTTGCCCACGCCGTTCACGCCGACGATGAGGATCACTGCGGCGCCGTTGTCTGGCACAAACGCCCGCGTCGGCCGGATCTCATCCGCAACGATCCCTGCAAGCGCGGCCTTTGCCTCGGCACGATCCGCGATCTTTTGTTCCTTTACATCGGTGCGGAGCTTTCCCAAAAGCTTTTCGGTCGTATCCATGCCCATATCGGCAAGAATCATCCCCTCCTCCAGCTCCTCAAAAAACTCCTCGTCCACCCGCTCTTCCGAGGAGAACAGCGCAGCGAACACATTGCCGCGGGTCTTTTGCAGACCCGCTTTCAGCTTTTCAAAAATGCTCTGCTTCTTTTCCATTTATGACACCGCCTCTCCAAATCTTGCGGACACGACCTTGCTCACGCCCTTTTCCTCCATGGAAACGCCGTACAGCGCATCGCAGACCTCCATGCTGCCCTTTCGGTGCGTAATGATGATGAACTGCGTTTCGTCCGAATACGCCTTGAGATAGCCTGCAAACCGGCTGACGTTCGCCTCATCCAGCGAGGACTCGATCTCATCCAGCACGCAGAACGCCGGCGGCTTGAGCCGAAGCATGGCAAACAGCAGTGCGATCGCCGTGAGCGCGCGCTCTCCGCCGGACAGAAGCGAAAGCAATTGCAGCTTTTTTCCGGGCGGCTGTGCGATGATATCAATATCGCAGCCGAGTACGTCGTCCTGGTCCGCAAGGCGCAATTCGGCATGACCGCCGCCGAACAGCTCCGTGAACACCTCGCCGAAGTTCTTCTGTATCACGGCAAACTGCGTGGAAAACGTCTTTTCCATCGTCGCGGTCAGCTCGTCGATCAGCAGACTGAGATCCGTTTGTGCCTTCCGCAGATCGTCCCGCTGTGCCGCAAGCGCGTCGTGCCGCTCCGTCACCGCCTTGAAATCCTCGATCGCGCTGAGATTCACGTCGCCCATGCCGCGAAGCTCCGCACGGATCGATGCGATCCTGCTTGCGGTCGCGGCGACCGCGATCTCATGCCGAAAGGGCAGCGCGTTTTCATACGTCAGTTCATACGCCTCCCAGATGCGATCCTGCATCGCGGCAAGCTCGGTCTCCGCCTTCTCGCGCTGCAGCTCCAGCTTGTGCTTGCGCTCACTCTGTTCGCGTTCTGCGGCAAGCAGACGCTCCCGCTGTTCCCGCCGCTCGCGCAGCGTTTCCGACAGCGTATCGCGTTCGTCCTCCATGTCCTGCTGACGCTTTTTTTCCTCGCCCGCCTGCTGCTGTTCGCCTGCGACGCTCCGCTGCATTTCGGCAAGGCGGCGTTCGACGGAATCCAATTCCGCGCGCTGCGCCGTCTCGGCCGCCGCGCTTGCTTTTATGTGCTCCGAAAGCCTGCCGCACTCTGCTGTCAGGCGGCGCTTTTCATTCTCTGCGGCGTCCTGCTCTTTTTGCAGCGCCATGCGGCGCACCTTCTGCGCAGTGAGCGACTGCGAGGCTGTTTCCCGCGCCGCGCGCTGCTGCTGCAATGCCTGCTGCGCCCTTTTTACATCGTCCTGCGTTGCCGCATTGCCGCTTTCGAGCTCCGTCTGCACGGCGAGCGCCGCTTCGCGCTCCTTTTCAAGATCCCTCAGGTTCTCGTCCAAGGTATCCCGTTCTTCGATCAGGCGTGCGCGTTTTTCATCGCCGCTTTCCATGTCCCGGCGGATAATGTCGAGTTTTTCCGCACTCTTGGCAAGCTCGATCTCATCTGCGTGGAGCTCTTCACGGAATGCATCCGTTTGAAGCTCCGCCATGAGAATGTCTTTTCGAAGCGTCTCTTCCCGCTCCGTCAATTCTTTGAGCTCAACGCGCTTTTCTTTCAGCGATTCGGTCAGCTCCGCGATCTCGCGTTCTCTGCCAAGCAGAGAAAACTCCCGTTTCTTCACGCTGCCGCCGCTCATGGAGCCGCCCGTGCTGATGAGATCGCCGGCAAGCGTGGCAATGCTGAACGCACCGCCCGAGCGCTTTTTGAGCGCAATACCGCTTTGCAGATCGCGCACGACGACCGTGCGGCCAAGCAGGTACTCCACGACCGTACGCACTGCGGGATCATAACTGACCAACTCGCTCGCCACGCCGATACACCCGTCCGCATCGAGGAA
The DNA here is from genome assembly GCA_000432015.1 of Clostridium sp. CAG:1024. Classification (GTDB taxonomy): domain Bacteria; phylum Bacillota; class Clostridia; order Christensenellales; family CAG-138; genus CAG-1024. The sequence continues at coordinate 21,510 of HF985532.1, forward strand.
ACGACGTTCCTGTGCGTTCAGCGGACGTTCCCGCAGCAGCGCCACGGGCAGGAGCGTTGCGCGGCCGTAATCGTGGCTGCGCAGATATTCAATGACCGACTTTGCATCCTCCGCCGTCGGCGTTACGATATTCTGAAGCGAAGACCCCATCGCCATGGTGAGCGCGGTCTCATATCCCTTCGGCACACGGATCAGCTCCGCGACGACGCCGATGATCGCGCTGCCAAGCCTCGCATCCCGAGCCGCATCGCGCAGGATGCTTTTGACGGAAGCATAGTAACCCTCATGCGAACGCGCCATCTCGTTCAGAACGCGAAGCCGCGATTCCGCCGCCCCTGTCTCCTGTTCGAGCATGTGCAGCGCTTGCTGCGCGTTCTGCTGCGCCTCCCGGCGTGATTCCCGGTTCCTCTGCGCTTCTTCCATCGCGACCCGTGTCCTGTCCGCCGCCGTCTGCCTTTCCGCGTGTTCCGCAAGGGCCGCCTCGTACTCTTCGGCCAGCGTGCCCGCCGCATCGCCTGCGGTCTCGATCTCTGCTTCGATGGCTTGCCTGCGCGTTCCGATCGCCTGCGCCATCGTCTCAAAGCGTGACAGGTCGCCGCGTGCATCCGCAAGACGGTTCATAGCGTCCATGATGCTCGTTTTCATTGCTTCCAGCATCTCTTCCGCTTTTGCGAGTTCCGCATCCCGTGCGGCAAGATCCGCGTCCGCCGCGGCAATATCACGTTCCAGCTGCTCTGCGGCGGCTCTGCCCGCGTCGTTCCGTTCCATGCCGGAAAGCGTTTCGCAAAGCTCTCTTTCTCTCGCCTCCGCCGTCTCCCTCTCCGTATGCAGACGCTCGATCTCCCGTTCGATGTGCTCCTTGCGTTCAAGCAGCACCTTGCACTCTCCCGTATGGGCTTCTACGCCGGACAGCATGGTAAGCAGCCGGCTTTGCTGTTCATTCAGCGCGGCGTCCAGAGCGCTCGCCCGCTGTTCCAGCGTATGGCACTCCGTCTGGATCGTTTCCGCGCGCAGATTCGATGCGGCGGCTTCTTCCCCCGCCTGTTCAATGGATGCCTGCATCACCGCAAGCCGTTCGTGAGACTTGTCATATTGATACAGGAACTGATTGACCTCGAGATCCTTCAGCTCATCCCGCAGTTTCAGATATGCGCGCGCCTCCGCACTCTGCTCTTCCAGCGGCCCGAGCCGCGCGGCAAGCTCATCCAAAATGTCCTCGATGCGTTCAAGGTTCTTCTCGGTATGATCGAGCTTTCTCGCCGCCTCTTCCTTACGCACACGGTAACGCATCACGCCGGCGGCTTCTTCAAGCGCGGCGCGTCGTTCGTTGGACTTATTGGACAGGATCTCGTCCACGCGTCCCTGTGAAATGATGGAATACCCATCCTTGCCGATGCCCGTATCACGAAACAGCTCCTGCACATCGCGCAGGCGGCAGAGGTTTTTATTTAGACAATACTCGCTTTCGCCGCTGCGGTACAGGCGGCGCGTGACCGCGATCTCCTCAAACGGAAGGCGCAGCTTGCCGTCCGCGTTGTCAAACGTGAGCGTGACCTCGCAGTAGCCCTGCGACTTTCGCTGCTCCGTTCCGCTGAAGATCACGTCCTCCATCTTGGAGCCGCGCAAAGCCCGCGCGCTCTGTTCGCCAAGCACCCAACGGATCGCGTCGGAAATGTTGCTCTTACCGCTGCCGTTGGGGCCGATGACCGCCGTAATACCGCGGCCGAAATCCAATTCTGTTTTTCTTGCAAAAGACTTGAAGCCGGACAGCTCCAGTTTCGTAAGTCGCAATTTCGTTTACTCCCGTTCCGTAGGATGTGCGCCGGTCAGCCGCTCCAGTGCGTCCGCTGCCGCAGCCTGACCCGCGCTCTGCTTGTTGCCGCCCTTTCCGCTGCCGATCGCGGCGCCGTCAAGATACACCGTCATGGTGAACTCCTTTCGGTGCTCCGGTCCTGCGGAATCGGTCAGCACATACTGGAGTTTTCCCATGTGGCTATGCTGCACATGCTCCTGCAGGCGTGTCTTGTAATCTCGGTCGAGCGCATCGACCGACGCCCTCTCCAGCGTATCGATCACGTGATCAAGGATCACGCGTTTGGCCGCTTCGATCCCACCGTCCAAAAACACCGCGCCGATCACGGCCTCCATGGCGTCGGAGACAACGGACGGCTTCTTTCTGCCGCCGGTCCGCTCCTCGCCGTGGCCGAGGCGCAGCATTTCCGGCACGCCGAGCGTGCAGGCCGCGGAGAACAGCGCCGATTCACACACGAGCCGCGCCCGCATTTTCGTCAGGCTTCCCTCCGCAAGCTCCGGGTGCTTCAGATATAAATGCTCGCTCACGCAAAGCTCCAGAACGGCGTCTCCCAAAAACTCCATCCGTTCGTTGTGCGCGGTATGCGCGCCGTCCCCCTTAACGAATGAGGTGTGCGTCAGCGCTGTCACAAGGAGTGAGCGATCGTGAAAGGTATAGCCGATCACGGATTCCAACTGCGGCAGACCGTTTTCCTGAGATTCCATGGCGTCTCCTTTTTTTATGAAAAAACCCGCACCAAGCGATGCGGGGCTGCCTCGCGATGCAGCAGCTTCAACGGTTTTCGAGATACTTCACGATGTCGCCGACCGTATGAACGTTCGGCAGCTCCTCATCGGGGATCTCCACATCAAATTCCTGTTCAAGATCCATGATGAGCTCGACAACATCCAGCGAATCAGCCTTGAGATCCTCGATCAGGCGGCTATCCATCGTAACGGAAGCGGGATCCAGATCCAGCTGGCGGACAATGATGTCGCGCACTTTCTCAAAATTCATACTATGACCTCTCATTCCAAATAAGTCGTCGCTTATCGCAACGCAAGTATTGTATATGAGCTTTCGCGTTCTGTCAATCCTCCGCGGGCAAAGCAGCCACGGATTCCGCGATAATCGGCTGCACATTTCCGTTCACGAGCCGTTCCGCCTGCAGGATCGCCGAGCAGAACGCCTTTGCATTCGAACTGCCATGTGCTTTGATGACGCCGCCGCGCACGCCGAGCAGTGGTGCACCGCCGGCCTCTGTATAGTCCAATTTCTTCTTGAGCGCCCGAAATGCAGGCTTTGCGAGCAGCGCGCCGAGCTTCGTCCGTGCGGAGGCATACAGCCCTGTTTTCAGCGTCTGCATCATCATAGCTGCTGTTCCCTCGATGCTCTTGAGCAGCACGTTACCGTCGAACCCATCTGCCACGATGACGTCAAACTCGCCGGACAGCGCATCCCTTGCCTCACAGTTCCCGACGAAATTGACGGGCGTATTCCGGAGCAGCGCATACGCCGCTTTGGTAAGCTCATTGCCCTTCTCCGCTTCCGCGCCGTTGTTCAAAAGACCTACGCGCGGACGCTCGATGCGCAGGACCTTCTCCGCATACGCCGCGCCCATGAGGGCAAACTGCTGGAGATACTGCGGCTTACAGTCGGTGTTCGCGCCGCTGTCGAGCAGCACCGTCTGGCCGCCTGTCACTGTCGGCAGAACGACAGCAAGCGCGGGGCGCTTCACGCCGTCGATCCGCTTAACAAGAAATGTCGCGCCCGCAAGCAGCGCGCCGGTGCTTCCCGCGGAGATCACGCAGTCCGTCTCGCCCGACGCCACGCTTTCGACAGCGCGCACGAGCGAGGAATCCTTCTTCTTCCGGATGGCAAGCGTCGGGGACTCATCGCAGCCGATCTGCTGTGTCGTCGCGACGAAGCGCACGTCAAACATATCAAGCTCGTATTCCTCGATCAGCGCTTTTGCGGCGCTTTCCTCGCCGAATATCACGAGTTCCGTATCTTCAGACAGCTTTTGCAGCGCAAGCGCGCATCCTTCGGCTACCGCTGCCGGCGCATTGTCGCCGCCCATCAAATCGATCGCTATTCTCATGTCCACTCTCCTCTTCGGGCAATAGTATATCGGATTCCCGTCGTTTTTGCAAACAAAAGGGATCTCGTTCTGCCGAACCCGGCATATACGAAATCCCTTTGTCTGACACATTCAAAGGTCGGCGTGTTTCACGGCGTTAGTTGGCCTTGCTTTCCTTTGCATCCATGTCGATGACCTGCTTGCCATCATAATACCCGCACTTCTTGCATACGGTATGCGAAGCTTTCAGCTCGTGGCACTGCGGGCATTCCGTCAGGTTGGGCTGCTCCAGCTTGAAGTTGCTCGCTCTGCGAGAATCCCTCTTCGCCTTGGATGTTTTTCTCTTGGGTACTGCCATGATTACACCTCCTTCATCCTATTCCTTCTGATTCCATTCAGAGAGCACCGAGAACGGTCCCTCCGGTCTTGCTTGCTCACAGGAGCAGGGCGTGACGTTGCGGTTCTTCCCGCACACGGGGCACAGTCCCTTGCAATCCTCACGACAGACGCTGATGAGCGGAAGCTCCAAATAGAGATTGTCCATCACAGCCGTGTCGAGCGAGAGCCGGTCGCCCTCGAACGGGTAGCAATCCTCATCGTCTTCCGCCAGCTCGGACGCTTTCACGAACCGTTCCTCAAAGGAAAACCGAAACGGCTCGTCAAACGGCTCCGCGCAACGGGCGCAGACTTCACGGAGAACGGTCTCCGCTTCGCCGGTGACGGTAAACGCCCGGCCGTCGAACGCATATCTGCCTTCCACGTGAAGCGGCGCAGCAAAGACAAGCGAACGACCGCCGTACTGCTGTACGCCGATCGTCTCTGTCAGTTCAAACGGAAAACTCTCGCCGACCTGACGCAATGCGCTTGCAACCTGCAGTTCCATGTCATACTCCCCGATTTAAGTTGACCAACGATTATTTTACTGATTCAGGGCAGTTTTGTCAACATGATTCTGCGCATTCGCGCAAATATTCCCACGGTTTTTCTGCCTTTTCCGGCCTTTTCCGGCGCATTCTCTCTACGGGATGCGCACCGTGCGTTTTTGCGAAGCAACGCCGGTCATGCGCTGTCCGTCGATCTCCATTTCGGGATGCACGGGAATCACATAGTATTGATACTCCTGTCCTCTTCGCGCTTCCTCATCCGTATACTGCACCGTTCCCTCCGCTCCGGAGAACTCTCCGAGCAGAACGGACTTTCCATCCCGGTTCTCGCGGTAGAGCCGGTACAGGCAATAGCGGTTCGGCGCTTCAAAGTACAGCACGACGTTCTTTTCATACACCGTCGCACGGAATACCGTCGGCGGCGACGGAATATTCCAATACGCCGTGGTCTGCGCCGGTTCCGTTCCCGCAACAAACACCTCGGAATAGGTTCGTGCTTCCGGCGTCAGTGCGTTTGCGAGTACCGCCACATGCTCCGCATCCAGCGTATATCCGTCGATACGGCACTCGCGCACGTCCGGCGGCATAACGAACTCCGGCGCCTCGCGCTCCTCATACAGCGTCTCGAACACATGGTAGAGTACTTTTGCGGGATAGGTCCCGCCCGTTGCGTTCTTCGGCAGCATCCTTCCATTCGTCGCGTCGTCATAACCCATCCAGACCGCAGCCGCATAGTCCGGGTTGTACGCGGCCATCCAAATATCGCGGTTTCCGCTGCTGTCGCCCGTCGTCCCGGTCTTTCCCGCAAGCGGGATGCCCAGCGTCCCAAGCCGTCTTCCTGTCCCGTTTTCCACGGCGCTCTCGAGCATACTGGTCAAAACATATGCGTTTGCCTCCCGCATGACCCGTTTCCGTTCCGGGCGGTATTCATACAGGACGTTTCCGTCCGCGTCCGTGATCTTCCGAAGCAGCGAAGGCGTGGAATAGGTCCCGCCCGCCGCAAAGGCGGCATACGCGCCCGCGATCTGATAGGGCGACACGCCGTATGTGAACCCTCCGAGCGCGAGCGCAAGGCTTTGATCCCGCTGATCGAACTCAATGCCAAGCCGGCTGGCAAACCGCTTGCTCTGCGGCACGCCCACCTCCGCCATGACCGAAACCGCCGGTACATTCAGCGACCGCGTCACAGCCTCACGCATCGTGACCCATCCATAGAACCGATCGCCCGCGTTGCTCGGCTGATAGCCGTCGAAATCCACCTGTTCGTCCAGCAGCATCGTCGCGGCCGTATATCCCGCTTCCAGTGCAGGCGCATATACCATGATCGGCTTGATAACGGAGCCCGGCTGCCGACGGATGCGCACGGCGCGGTTATACGCAAGCGCCGTTTCGCTCTCCCTGCCGCCGAGCAGCGCAGCCACGCCCCCGGTCTTTACATTGACCACGACAAGCGCGCCTTCCAAGCCGTCCTTTACGCCGTTTGGAAAATAGCTGTCGTCCTCGAATATCTCCTCGCAAGCCGTCTGCAGCTCGCAATCCATGGCCGTGTAGATGCGGTATCCGCTGCGCAAAAGCTCGTCCATGCTGATGCCGAGCGTTTCGCAGGCATTGCTGAGCGCCAGATCTACATAATACCCGCGGGGCTTTTCCCCGTCTCGATGCACGATCACCGCTTCCTCCGCGACCGCTTTTTTATAAGACTGCTCGGAAAGATACCCGTAGTCGCGCATCAGGCCGAGGATAACGTTGCGTCGGCCCATGCTGGCTTCGAGCCGCAGGTGCGGCGCAAAGCGGGACGGCGATTTCAGAATTCCGGCAAGCATGGCAGCCTGCGATACGGTCAGGTCGCTGGCGTGTACGCCGAAGTACCCGCGCGCCGCCGCTTCGATCCCGTAGTAGCCGCCGCCGAAATAGACAAAATTCAGATACATCTCCAGGATCTCGTCCTTGCTGTACCGGGTCTCGAGCTGATAGGCCAGGATCGCTTCTTCAAGCTTGCGGCTCATCTCCTTCTTGCTCGTCAGGTGGCTGAGCTTGATGAGCTGCTGGCTGATGGTGGATGCGCCCTGTACATAGCTTCCCGCCTTGATGTCCTCCCACGCCGCGCCCGCGATACGCACAAGATCGACGCCCTTATGCTCATAAAACCGCGCGTCCTCCGCAGAAACGAACGCATAGCGCACATGCTGCGGAATGTCGGAGATCGGCACCCAGATGCGATCCTCCAGCGCATGCAGCGTCAGAATCTCCGCATTATCCGCATCATACAGTAGTACAGACTGGTCGACGTCCGTGATCTTGGAAACGTCGAGCTTATCCCACGCATCCATCCGGAAAATGGATACGGCGGCAAACGCAATCCCCGCCGCAACGAGCAAAAGTCCTGCGATCAGGATGCGGCAGCGGCGCTTGCGCCTCTGGGTCTTCATTTCTTCCGTCTGGAAATCCTTACGCTTTACTCCCCTCATAGGGAGTATCTTGCCGTGCTTTTTGCAATGCTATTCGAAAAGCGGAAAAAGATTAAAAGCAGCAGAACGCACGCGTACAGCAGTTGCACAGCAGCATCGTGGAACAGCTGTCGCAGCAGGCGTCGTTCTCCGTATTGAACGTTGCGCTCCGGCTGTACGGATTGCCCGCGTTTTGCAGGGATTGATATGCATTTCTATACTCCGGGTTGTCCGGTTCAAGATGGTATGCCTTTGCAATGCATTCTTTGGCCTTTTCGTACCATCCCTGCCGCAGATAGATGATGCCGTAGAGATAATACCATTCGGCGTTGTGCGTTTCGATACTGTCGAGCACAGCGCGTGCACCGCCGAGATTGTTTTGATTGATAAAGCTTCGCGCGCGCACATATGCCGTCGCGTTGGGGCCGCTGTATGCGCCGTACTGCCGCGAGGAAGATCCGCCGTATCCGCTGCCGGAACTCCCGCCGTAGCTTCTTGCGGAACCCGCGCTCTGCTTTTTTGTCAGCATTTCGTAGGCCTGATTGATCTCCTTGAGCTTCTCGCCCGCAAGCTCCTTCAGCGGATTGTCGGTGTATTTGTCGGGATGGTATTTCTTAACGAGCGAAAGATAGGCGGCCCGGATCTCCTCCGGCGTCGCCGTTTCGCTGACACCCAACACCTTATACGGATTCATGCTGTTTCTCCTTCATGGCTTCGCGCGTTCTGTGCCTGCACCCAAGGCGCATAATATTGTCAAGCAAATCTTTGTGACTGACGATCGAAAGCAGGTCGTACCCCTTTTCCGCTTCCGTGAGCGAAACGTGCAGGAGAAACGCTGCCTCCTCCCGGCTCATGCCTGCGAGCAGAAACGGATTAAAGCCGCCGCGCTTTTCGTCCTTCGCCCGATCCTCCCAAGCGTCGATGAGATAGATCCAACGTCCCAGGTTATAGAACATCCATTCGAGCGGCGCGCGTTCTTGCTGCGGCACCTCCGGCGCCTGGTGAACGATGCCGCGCATCAGCGTGCCGAAGGCATCGGCCGGAACATCCGTGCAGGCCGTTTTTTCGCGTTCGACCTCAGAAAGCCGCCCGATCTGCCGCACGATCGTCTCCGCAAGTTCCGGACGTTCCTTCTTTGCTGTTCGCATGGCTGGCTCGAGCAGAAGCTTGCTCGCAAGCGCAGTCGCCTTCCGTTCGTCGTTCCAATCGTCGGCCTGCTGGTGATACGCAAGCAGCACATTCGCGTCGGCTGCATAGTCCAGTGCAGCCTGCGGGGGCGCAATCGGCCGTTTTGCGCGGTACGGCTTTGCAAAGCAGCCGCCGGTCTCACATTGCGGCGCCTTGGAGAACGCGGACAGCAGGATTGCAAGAAATGTACAATCGTAGTTCAGCACGGCGCGCGCGCCCTGCCCGTACCGCCGGCCGATGGTCTTGCACAGGCCGCAGTAATAGGCGCGATACAGCGCAAGATCGCGCACCTTCAGTTCGCATTCCAGCGGGTGGATATATCCGAACATACCCTTTCTCCGATTTGTCGCTGCGCATCCCGCTCTGCGTCGTGAACCAAAGTCCCCGGCCGCAGGCGCAAATCATACGCTTCTTAAATTTATATTGTAACATTTGACAGGCAGGCTTTCCAGTTGTATCTTACGATCAAATGTGAAACAATGTGACAAACGTTCCCAAATCAGGAAAACAGCAGCAAAACGCCGCATCCGAGTGGAAGCAGCGCAAGTGTCACGGCGCACACGCCCTGCGCGGCGTATCTGTGCCGAAAGCTATGCACGGCATACGCAATGCAATAGAGCGAAATGCTCAGCAGAACCGAAAAAAAGTACGGCATCGGCGTCCCCCTACTCCAGAACAGAACGATCCGGCGCGTTCGTCAACAGCACCCGCACGTCAAACACGGCCTCCGCGGCGGCATACAGCTCCCGAAAGTCGTAGGTCTCATACTCCTCTGCGTCTGAAAGCCACCTTGCCGCCTGTTTGCCGACGCCGAATACATCCGAACGAAGTTCCCGGCAGGTTTGGTACAGCCTGTCATACCGCTGTGTCAACTGTTCTGCGATCCATTGCTCCGCCTGTTCCGTGGTGACGCGCTTGAGGTGATCCGGCTGCTCGATATACGCCGTCAATTCCAGTCGGATGCGCACGCACGGCGGGTCGCCGGGCTCCAGTTCGATTTTTACGGGCTTGCGGCGTTTCAGATAGACGTCGATCTCCGTGCCGTCAATGTTGCCGAGCCGGATACGGGCGCGGTAAAAATTGCCGGTCGCCATTTGCAGAAGCTGTGTGTTTTGTCCGTTCAGAACGCCGACGAGCACGCAGTTTGAGAACAAAGCTGCGCCTATGACCTCCGTCTTCATGTCCGTTTCCGCAAGCAGATTCCCCGCGAGGTATGCATACCCCTCCCCGCCGACGCTGTCCTGCATTTGTCCGGGCGCGTCCGACGCTGTCCCGCACAGCGGCGCGGCAAAGTCCACAACGCTGCTGAGCATCGCCTCCTGTACGAGCGCAAGGTCGGCAGCAGGGATCAAGGCCGTATCGCGAGAATAGACCTCGATGTTCTCCTGGAGCTTCGCCGCTCCGGGATCAAGATCCGTTTCCATGCCCTCGAGCGCCATATCCGCTGGGCAGAGCGAAACAAGAACGCTCGCGCCGTACCGCAAGCCGAGCGTCGGAAACGAGCTTTGCATAAACTCCGCAAGGAACCTCCCGTCCGTCAGCAGCGATCTTTCAAACACGAGCAGCACCGTTCGGACAAAGCTGAGCCGCAGCGGCATGCTTGCCGCCAGCGTATTGATCGCTTCGAACAGATTGCTGCCCTCGGCCGAGACCGTATTGAGTCCGGACAATTTTTGTTCGCTTGAGCCGTAATCGAGCTGCTGCAGCAAGAACGTGTAGCGATAGGGCAGGTGTTCGCCCGGATCGAAGCCGAGCGCCACGACGTAGGCATAGTGATCGAGCCCATCCTTTTGCAGACATCCCCCTGCGGGCAGCGTCAGCAGGAGAAGGAACAGCAGGCTCAGACAGCGTTTTCGCACAGCTTCCGCTCCTTTCTGGAAAATGCGATCAGACTTGCAAGCAGGAGCGGCGCGGCGCAAACAATCCATTGATATTGCAGCACCGCTGTCACTGCGCGTTCGATCCATGCCGCACCATAATGCCCGAACAGCGCCGCGGTGGTTCCGATCCCC
>HF985532.1:32006-35040 GCA_000432015.1 Clostridium sp. CAG:1024
AGCCGCTGCGCCGATCAGGATCCCGGCGACCCAGAAAAAGAGGAGCACCCGATCCATTCGCATGCCCGACGCGGATCCGACCGACATCGCCATGCGAAACACCGGCCCATAGACCTCTCGAAGATGCTCAAACGAAAACAGCATGGCAATACAAAACTCTACAAACGCGGAGAGCGCAGCGGCAATGCCTGCGGCGATCGTCCCGAGCCGCGCGGCGTTCGATGCGCCATGCACGCCCTTGCCGCACACAAGCAGGATCAGCAGCGGGGGAAAATAGCTCAAAACGCCGAATACGGTCTCGCGGACAAACGCTTCCGTCCCGCCCGCAAGGATCGGATACAGCCGGTATGTTTCATACTCCGGAATCGCCATGACGAGCAGTACCGCAAAAGACAGCATCACAGGCAAAAAGCAAAGCTTTGCAAGCCTTGCAAGCGGTTCAAAGCCAAGCATTGCAAGAAGCGTCAGCGCCGCGAGAAAATATACGGCGATCAGCTCCACGCCCGCTTCAAGAAAGACAAACCTGTGCAGGATCGAAAGCATCCGAACAAGCGGCATAGCCGCGGAAAGCACGAGCGTGGCCGCGACGAGCAGCCCCGCTGCCGCGCCGCCCGCAGCGCCGAGCGAATCCCGCAGAAGCGCGTCAAGGTTTTGCGCTCCGCGTCGTTCCATCGCCTTCGCGGCCAGCAAAAACAGTACGAGCGAGATCGCGGCGGCGGCAGGCGCGCTCGCATAAGTGCGATTGCCCGTGCGAAACAGCCAGACGCCTTCACATGAGAACACGGCGTTCATCGTCGCCGCAATGGCCGCAAGCGCAACGCCCTCCTGATTTCCGATGCGTCCCTCTCGAAGATTCATGCCCGTTCCCTTCCGATCGTATTCAAGCAGTCGTCGGCTCTGCGGTGCTGTTTGAGCGTGCCACGCAGCACCGTCGGCCCCGGCGCATTCGTTTTCGGCGCAGCGGGCGCAAGAAACGGTACGCCGTAGGATTTCAGGGATACGAGCCAGCCGAGAACGCACAGGATCATAGTCACAAGCCCGAGCAATCCTGCGGCCCATGCGGCAAGCGTCAGCAGCAGCCGGAAATAAAAGACCGACATTTGCAGCCGGTAGTCCGGTATGGCAAAATTGCCCAGACCCGACAGCGCGACCACGATCAGCACCACCGTGCTCACGATATTGGCCGCCACCGCCGCCTGTCCCATGATGAGCCCGCCGATGATCCCGACGCTCTGGCCGAGCGCTCCCGGCACGCTGAGCCCAGCCTGACGGATGAGCTGAAACAGGATCTGCATGAAGATCAATTCGAGCGCCAGCGGGAAATGCACCATTTGCCGCGACGCAATGACGGTCGCGAGGATCTCGCTGCTCATCATCCCCTGATGGTGCAGGGCGATCGCCGCAAAGGCCGGCGGCAGCAAAATGGACAGAAGCGCGCCGAAATACCGTGCGACCCGCATCAGCGTTGCAGGCGCGCGGCGCAGATACACGTCCTCCGGCGACGACATGAGCGCGAACAGCGTAACGGGCATGATGGATGCGATGGGGCTCCCGTCAAACAGCACCGTAACCTGTCCCTGCATCAGTGCTGCCGCCGCGCGGTCAGGCCGTTCCGTTGCAAGCGTTTGCGGCACAGGCGAAAGGCCGTGTTCCTCGGCCAACTGATCGATCATGCCCGTGGAAAGCACCATCAGCGTATCGATCCCGGCGAGTCTGCGCTTGACCTCGTTGACAAGTGAACGATTTGCAATGCCGTCGCGATACAGGATCGCGAGACGGACATTGTTCTTCCCGCCCGCTTCCCGAAATTCGCACACGAGATCGTCCGTGCGCACGATCCGCCGGATCAGTGAGATGTTCGTGCGGATGCTCTCCGTGAATGCCTCATGCGAACCCAGTACGACCGTTTCATTCTTCGGTTCGCCGACGCTGCGCGACGGAAACCCGCGCGTATCCATGAGGATGGCGCGATCGTCCCCTTCGAGGAACACGGCGGAGCGTCCTTCCAATATGGCGCGCTTTGCTTCGTCGAAATCCCGTTCCGGCGCCGCGTCCTGCACGGCAATGACGCGCTCGATCACCAGCTCGGCAAGACCGTCTCCCGTCGGCGCCGTGAGGCTTGCGTTCATGCCCTGTTTCAGCACAAAATCGTTGATCATATCCGCGTCGGCAAGGCCATCCATAAACACGATCATCGCCTCGATCGAGCCGCCGATCCGGAACTTTCGGTAAATAACGTCCGGATTGATCTCGCTGCGGCACTCTTCCCGCAAACGTTTCTCGTTTTCCCGGATACTGCTGCTGACGAACCGTTGCGGCGGCTCCGGCGCCGTGTATGTCCCGGATCGTCTTGGCCTTCCGGACATGCCGGGCGTACCCGATTCCGTTTCGAGCAGTTCGAAGCTGTCATACGGCCGGTCAAAGCGAAAGAATCCATGCAGTTTTCTTTCTTTCTTTTCCATCCCTGTCAGTATTTGCATCCGGCTGTGGAAGTATGCAGCAAGCCGCGGAACCGATACGCCGCCGCGCCGGATCCCGCGGCATAAATAAAGCAGTCGGTCAAACCGACTGCTTGGGTGCAGAATACTTTCCGAAAGAGTATCGCCGTCATGTGCGCCGCGTTTCTTCTCTCCTGCTCCTGACGATGTCTGCTCGTGCAGTGGATACCCCGCTGCGGGCATATTCCGTTTTCAGTTACCGTCCGAAGGTCGTCCAGTCCAGCTGCGCTCTGTCCAGCGGGTACTCTTTCAGAAGGAACGCGTTGCTGTCGGAGTTTTGATAAAGCAGCTGATACTCCGTGCCCGCAGGGATGGCGTATGGTTCGCTCATCCCGCCGCACAGTCACGAAGTCGCTCTCTCCGGTGGCGTTTTTGCCGATATACGCATTATAGCCCTTCCGCCAAATCTCGGAGTACACGGTGTTTTCCAGCATGGCGGCAACAGATTTCGGATTGATGCCCATCGTACGGTATTTGAGATTGATGTACTGCCTGACCTTTCCAATGGTCTGCATCAGTTGGGTCATTCCCTTTGC
>HF985533.1 GCA_000432015.1 Clostridium sp. CAG:1024
CCGCAGCGCACGGTAACGGAAAGGAGAGCCTATGGAATTGATGAGCCGCTATGCCACGAATTTTGCGATCGTGGATAACGGAATCGTTACAAGCACGATCTGGGGCAGCATCTACAACGCGTCGGACTTCCCGAACGCGGTGCGGATCGACGACCTTGCCGTACAGGTCGGGGACGCCTACGACGGCGAACGCTTCTATCATCGCGGAGAGGTCGTGCGCACGGTCTCGGAGGAACTGGAGGACATGCGAAGCGCTTTGGCGCTTTTGGGGGTGACGGCCGATGGGTAAATGGATGGACGCGGCACGGGCAGCCGCGCTGCGAATGCGGCTGCGGGAACAGCGGATCGAGCAGCTTGAACACAGGTTGGCGCTGCCCGTGTGGGCGGAGCTGGACGGCGGCGCGTCCCTTCGAATGGGAGATACGGTGCGCTACTTACTGCATGAGTACGTCTGCATCCTTTCGCACACGAAGTCGCTTGCGCGGCGGCCGACAAACACGGCGTACTGGAAACAGACGGACTCCCCTTCCTTTTCTTTCTAGAA
>HF985534.1:0-1376 GCA_000432015.1 Clostridium sp. CAG:1024
TGGAGCGGTAGCGGCTGCGATTGCGCCAAGTGTGAGTGAAAGCGGGGCGGGGAAGCCGCAAGCAAGGAGCGCGGCGTCGACGAGCAGCGTAGCGAGGCACGCTTGAAAGAATGTAATGGTAATGGAGCTTGTGCCGATCTGCTTGACGTGGCTGATCCGGAATTCACCGCCGATAGAAAAAGCAATAAAACCAAGCGCTACGTCCGTAAGCACATCGGTGACAGCCGCGTCGCTCTCTTGAAAAATGCCAAGGCAATATGGGCCGATGATGAGACCGGCGATGAGATATCCCGTTACATTCGGCAGGTGAACCGGCTTGACAACGCGCGTCAACAGCAGACCGCAAATCATCGCGGCCGCAAGACATAGAATGATTTGCATATTGATTATTCGACTCCTTCTACGCTTGTTACAGGCACGGTGAACATGATACCGGCGTTCGGCCTGTCGAGGCTGCCGCACACATCGTGTATGCAGGACTTTGCAACGCCGATCTGCTCCTCCCGAAGCACGGCAAAAAGCATTTTCCCGGGCTCATGATCCGGGTTGATAAATTTGCGCAGAGAGCTGAAAAACGGCGGCGGTTCAATCGAATCAGCCGCAAGCGTTTGCAGCATTCCTTCACAGTCCACCATCGTGGCGCCATGAATCCCGCGTTCCGCCATTTTTTGCAGAATGGGAGAGACGGTTGCTACGCGGTTCGTAATATAAATGAACAACAGCATAGGGGGACATCCTTTCCTGCGCGGGTTCCGCCGCGCGAATCAACACTATTTTCCGAAAGCACATTACGCCTTTTCTGCGCTTTTGTCAAGCGCAGTGTTATGATATAATAGTTCCGCATGAAATGTCTGAAAGGAATAAGAGTCACAATGCCGATTTTTGCGCAGGGCGTGCCGAAAAACAAATTGACCATATTGTACTTTGTGCGAAGTGCGAATATTGATCTGATGCGTGAACAGATTCATCGTGCAATGGTTGAAAACGACTGTATGTCATATTTTGATTTTCAAACAGCCATGTACGAAATGGAGCAGGACGGCATGATCGCGGCAATCCCGCGCGCATTCGGACAGGCGTACCGCATAACTGCGCCGGGCGAATCCGTGCTTTCCATGTTTGAAGAGAGCCTCCCGTTTTCCCTTCGGCAGCGTCTTGCTGATTATGCCGATTCCGCGCGAGAATCCATGCGATTGGAAACGCAGCTTCTGTCCTCCATGGAAGAATTGTACAGCGGCGCATACATGGTACATCTGAAAGCTGTCGAGCGAAATGACGTTGTTCTTGATATCAGCATGAAACTGGCGTCTCGTACCATGGCGCAGCGTGCGCGAAAGAACTGGGGAAAAGCCTCGGAAGAGATCTATGCATTCCTG